>JAFDWF010000168.1 GCA_018268575.1 Actinomycetota bacterium | reverse complement strand
TGCAGGGCGGGACGGGGGTCCCGGACTCCCCGTGAAGGCATACGTCTTCCCTGCGATCCCGGCGTCCCTGTGACGTCCCCGGCGTCTTCGTGACGGCAGGGCGCCTCGTATCCCGTCGCCCGACCGATCAGGGACCTGTGTGTGGAGTTCCGGTCGCCGTGGGACCGAAACTCCACACAGACGCTCCTGAGCGATGCACCCGTCCCTGCGCCGGCTTCCCCCCACAAGACCTCCCGTCCCGGGCGTCCCGGAGGCGGCCACAGCCTGCCCGGGTCGCCTCCGGGACGCCCGGGAGGCCTGAGCTCCGATCGGTCCGGCCGCGAACCCCAGCCCGGGCGCCGGCCGGCGGGCGACAGCTCGGCCCGCCCCCGTCCCCACGCCCCTAACGCCGCAAACCAGGATCGCCGCCGTCGCGTTGGGAGAGCCACTGCTCGGCGGGGCCGACCTTGCCTGGGAAGTGATCGGCCTCGACCAGGATGAAGAGGCCGTGGGCATCGCTGAAGAGCTTGCCGTCGGCGTCGCGGAGCTCGGCGACGGTGAAGATCTTGCGGCCTTCGACGCTCTCGATCCAGGATTCGATGCGGAGGGGTACGTCGATCAGGACCGGGCGCCGGTAGTTGATCTCCAGCTTCGCCGTGACCCCGGCCTGCTCGAGTCGGGCGAGCAGGAGGGAGCCGATCGTGTCGTCGAGGGCGGCCGCGATCGAGCCGCCGTGGGCGTAGCCGGGGGCGCCGGTCTGGGTCTTCGAGAAGAGGACGTCGGTGACCACCCGATCGCCGATCTCGCGGTACTCGATCGGCATCGCGGCGGGGTTGTCGGAGCCGCATGCGTAGCACTCCGGCTGGTGCTTGGGTAGGAGGCGACCTTCGTTCATCTTCAAATTTGAATTAGATTATTATGCAGCTGCCTGCGAGTCGCCTGACGGGGCTCGGGGCAGACCTAGGGAACGATTCGACCAGGAGGGTCAGGGATGCCGGATCCTGCCGTACCGATCGCCGAGATTTACAGCCGCACGCACCGTGAGTTCGCCAGCCGGGCCGCCGTCCGTGACGATCGACGCGGGCTCAGCTTCGCCGAGCTGGGCGGCGAAGCGCGCAAGTTCGCCAACGCCTTGAAGGCGGCGGGCGTCCCCGCCGACGGCCGCGTGGTGATGATCGCGCCGAACAGCTGCGAGTGGGTGGTCGCCGACCAGGGCATGGCCCTCGGCGGCTACACCCGGATCGGCGTGCTGCCCCGCCTGCACGCCTCCGAGGTGGCCCAGATCGCCACCGACATCGATCCCTCCCTCGTCATCGTCGACTCCGAGTGGCTCGCCGAGAACGGCGCCGAGTGGATCCCGCCGCAGGTGAAGGAGATCCTCGTCCTCGGCGAGGAAATCGGGCTCGCCGAAGGGCACATACCGTTCGCCGAGTTCCTCGCCGGCGGCGCCGACGCCGAGCTGCCCGCGCCCGCCCCCGACTCGATCGCCTGGGTGATGTACACCTCCGGCTCGACCGGCCTGCCGAAGGGCGTGCTCGCCTCGCAGCGCTCGGTCGGCGCGATGGTCCGCAACGGCCTCGAGGAGGTCGAGTTCCGCCGCGACGACGTCGCCTTCCACACCGCCCCGATCAGCCACTTCAGCGGCACGATCCACATCAACACCAACGCGATGGGCGGCCTCAACGTGTTGAAGCCGAGCTTCGAGGTCGACGAAGTGATCGCCGTCGCCGAAGCCGGCGAGGTCACCGTGCTGCCGCTGGTGCCGACGATGATCACGATGGTGGTCGAGGAGCTCGGTCGCCGCGGCGAGCCCGAGGGCGGCGTCGGCGCGGTGCGGATGATCCCCTACGCGGGCTCCGCGATCCAGCCCGACCGCGCCGCCCGCGCGCGCGAATTCTTCGGCGACGTGATGACCCAGTTCTACGGCGCCAGCGAGTCGCCGTTGCCGATCACGGTGCTGCGGCCGGAGGATCACGTCGACGAGATCCACGCCGGCGGCCTCTCCCGCCTCGCCTCGGCGGGCCGGCCCGCCGCCCACGTCGACGTCAAGGTGATCGACCCCGACGGGGTCGAGCTCGGCCCCGGCGAGCAGGGCGAGATCAAGGTCGGCGGCGAACAGGTGGCGCCCGGGTACTGGCGCCAGCCGGAGGCCACCGCCGAGGTCTTCGAAGACGGCTACGTGCGCACCGGCGACGTCGGCTACCTCGACGAGCAGGGGTACCTCTTCATCCTCGACCGGCGCAAGGACATGATCATCACCGGCGGCTTCAACGTCTATCCGCGCGAGGTCGAGAACGTGATCTCGACCCTGCCCGGAGTGCGCGAAGTCGCCGTCGTCGGCGCCCCCGACGAGCGCTGGGGAGAGGTGATCACCGCGGTGATCGCGCCCGAACCCGGCGCCGACCTCGACGCCGAGGCGGTGACCGCGCACTGCCGCAGCTCGATCGGCGGCTTCAAGGTGCCGAAGCGGGTCGAGTTCGTCGAGGAGCTGCCGAAGAGCGGCGTCGGCAAGATCCTCAAGGTCAAGATCCGCGAAGAACTCTGGGCCGACCGGGCCCGCCGCGTGTGAGCCCGGCGGCGGGGCGCGAGCCGGCGCTTGCCCAGCTCGGGCTCTGCACCGTCGACATGGCGGCGACGATCCGCCTCTACAGCGAGGCCTTCGGCTTCGCCGACGCCGGCGCCCACGTCTTCTGGGGCAGCTACCTGGGGCGGATCCAGGGGCTCGGCGAGGACGCGACCTGCACCCTCTGGTGGATGGTCGGCCGCCAGGCCCGGGTCCAGCTGGAGCTGTTCAACCACGTGCAGCCGCCGCAGCGACCGCAGCCCGACGACTGGCGCCCCAGCGACCTCGGCTGGGTGCGCTGGGGGATCGCCCTGCCCGACCTCGATGACGCGCTGGCGCGGTTGCGCAGGCTCGGCGTCGACCCCGCCACGCCCGCGCCACTCGAGCTCGAGGGCGGCCGGCGGATCTGCATCCGCGACCCCGGCACCCGCGTCTACCTCGAGCTGATGGAGGAGGGCCCGGGCTTCCCCGGCGGCATCCGCCCGCGCCAGAACAGCCTGGCGCCGGCGATCGTCTACGCGGCCGTCTCGGTGGCCGACCTCGAGCACGCGCTCGCCCATTACGTTGGCGTGCTCGGGCTGCGCCGGGAGGAGGACCTCGTCCTCCACCCGCCCGGGTCGGAGGCGCTCTGGGGCCTCGACGGCGCCCGCTGTCGCAGCGCCGTGCTGCGCGCCGGAGACGGCTACGTGGAGCTGGTCCAGTACGAAGACCCGGCCCCGCGGCCGCGGCCCGCCGACCACCGACTGAGCGACCAGGGCTTCATGAACGCCGGCTTCCTCGCCACCGACCGCGCCCAGTTCGAGGCGATCATCGCCCGCGCCGCCGCCGCCGGGATCGAGCCCAACCTCGAGCCGCCGGACCGGGTCAACACCGAGGCCTACCTGGTCGACGGCGAAGGGATCCTCTCCGAGCTGATGCTGGTGCCGCGCGAGTTCGAGGGCGAGTACGGGTTCCTCGCCCGCACCCGCTTCCCGCCGGCGCCACCCTGGCCGGCGCCCCGGGTCGGTCCCGCCGCCGACCTCAGTGGCTGATCGCGCCGACCTCCTGGCGCAGGCCCATCTCGACCAGCAGCGGCATCACCCGCTCGTTGAAGATCCCGAGCTCGTCGTAGTAGTCGAGCGAGGCCAGCATCACCCCGTCGAGCCCGATCGCCGACAGCTCGGCGAGCGATTCGGCGACCATCTCGGGGGTGCCGTAGAGCTGGCGCGAGCCCATGCTGATCATCCAGTTGTCCTCGAACTCGAAGTACTCCTCGCTCAGCGAGTCGCTGTTGATGCCGAACTCCTTGAGCGAGTTGCGGGTCGCCTCGCGGTCCCCCTTGCTGCGCATCTCCTCGACCACGGTCATCGCCTCGTCCTCGCTGTCGCGGCAGATCACCGAGGCGTTGCCGAGCAGGTGCAGGTCACGGCCGTACTCGGCCGCTTTCGCCTTGGCCTTGTCGACGTATTCGCGACCGGACTCGAGCGTCTCGACGATCGCGAAGTTGAAGTCGGCCTCCTTGGCGGCGAAGTTCATCCCCGCGCTCGAGTTGCCGGCGTTGAGGATCAGCGGGTAGGGATCCTGGAGCGGCTGCGGCTTGCCCCGCACGTTGCGCAGCTGGAAGTACTCGCCGTCGAAGTCGAACGGCTCCGGCTCGGTCCAGATCCGGCGCACGACGTCCATCCACTCGGCGCCGTAGCGGTAGCGCTCGTCGTGCTCGCGCAGCTCCTGGCCGAACATCTCGAAGTCGCCGCTGACCCAGCCCATCACCGCGTTGAAGGCGAAGCGGCCGCCGGAGAGGTGGTCCAGGGTGGCGCACTGTTTGGCGGCGAAGACCGGGTGCATCAACGGCACGTGGAGGGTGCCGACGGGGACGACGTTGCGGGTCTTGGAGGCGATCCCGGCCGCCCAGATCATCGTCTCGAAGGATTCGCCGAACGGATCACTGGCGCCTTCGAAGCCGCGCCAGCGGGCGATCGGGACCAAGATCTCGAAGCCCATGTCGTCGGCCCGCTGGGAGATCGCGAGGGTGTGCTCCCAGGTCGGCACGTAGTTGGTCTCGGCCATCGTCAGGTTGAGGCCGTTCTTGCAGTTGAGGCCGAAGAGCCCGAGCTTCAGCTTGTTGGCGCCTGGCTCGAGCAGCCGTCGAGCACCGATCGTCTCACTCATGATCGTCTCACTCATCTCTGATTCCTCCGCTAGCTACCTGTTCACCCGTTCAGGGTGCGAGCATACCCTGATTTCGAAGAGAGCTTAGATTTATCGCGATCCGGCCGCGGCCACGGCGGTTTGGCGCCTTCGACGACGCACCCGGACCGAGGCGTCCACTCCAATGTCATACAATGGAATCCATTCTGATAGCAAGTAGAAAATGAGGAGTTGAGGAATGAGTGAGGAGAGGGCGCCGAAGGCCTGGCGCGGGCGCTTCTTCGAGGACTTCGAGGTCGGCGACGTCTACCGCAGCCGGATCGGCCGGACGATCTCGGAGACCGACAACGTCTGGTTCACGGCGCTGACCATGAACACCAACCAGGTGCACTTCAACGCCGAGTTCGCGGCCCGCACGCGCTTCGGGAAGCCGCTTGTCAACAGCTGCCTGACGGTGGCGCTGATCACCGGCCTCTCGGTTCCCGACACCAGCGAGAACGGCACCGCCAACCTCTCCTGGACCGACATCGAACTGCCCGCCCCGGTCTTCGTCGGCGACACGCTCTGGGCCGAGTCGGAGGTGCTCGACCTGCGCGAGTCGCGCTCCAACCCCGACGTCGGCATCGTCTCGATCCGCACCCGCGGCATCAACCAGCGGGGCGAGACCGTGATCGAGTTCAAGCGCGCCTTCATGTGCTACCGCAAGGCCGCGCCCCAGGCGGCCGACGGATTCCCCTCGCCGAGCGAGGACTGGAGGGTCTGAGATGGACTTCACGCAACCCGACGAGATCAAGGACATCCGCGAGGCGGTCCGCCTGCTCTGCGGCGACTTCCCCGGCGAGTACTGGCGGGCGCTCGAGCCCGACCGCTACCCGACCGAGTTCGTCCAAGCGCTCACCTCGCACGGCTGGCTGGCGGCATTGATCCCCGAGGAGTACGGCGGCTCGGGCCTGCAGATCGGCGCGGCCAGCGCGATCATGGAGGAGATCTGCGCCTGTGGCTGCAACGCGGGCGCCTGTCACGCGCAGATGTACGTGATGGGGACGGTGCTGCGCCACGGCTCCGAGCAGCAGAAAGCCGAGTTCCTGCCGCGGATCGCCTCCGGCGAGCTGCGCCTCCAGGCCTTCGCCGTGACCGAGCCCGACGCGGGCTCCGACACGACCCAGATCCGCACCCGGGCCCGCCACCGCGACGGCGGCGGCTGGCTGGTCGACGGCCAGAAGATCTGGACCTCGCGCGCCGAGCACTCCGACCTGATGGTGCTGCTGGCGCGGACGACCCCGCTGGAGGAAGTGGAGAAGAAGACCGACGGCCTCTCGGTCTTCCTCGTCGACATGCGCGATCGCGGCTCCCAGCTGACGATCAAGCCGATCGCGACGATGATGAACCACGCCACCACTGAAGTTTTCTTCGACGGCCTCGAGCTGCCCGAGGACTCGCTCGTCGGCGAGCTTGGCAAGGGCTTCCGCCACATCCTCAGCGGGATGAACGCCGAGCGCATCCTGATCGCCGCCGAGTGCATCGGCGACGGCCGCTTCTTCATCGAGCGAGCGGTCGCCTACGCCGGCGAACGGGAAGTCTTCGGCCGACCGATCGGCTCCAACCAGGGCGTCCAGTTCCCGCTCGCCCAGGCCCACATGGCGGTCGAGGCGGCCGACCTGATGCGCTGGAAGGCGGCCTCGCTCTACGAATCGGGGGCCAACGCCGGCGCCGAGGCGAACATGGCCAAGTACCTCGCCTCGGAAGCCTCCTGGGCGGCCGCCAACGCGGCGATCGACGCCCACGGCGGCTTCGGCTTCGCCGCCGAGTACGACATCGAGCGCAAGTTCCGCGAGACCCGCCTCTACAAGACGGCGCCGATCAACAACAACCTGGTCCAGGCCTTCGTCGGCCAGCACGTCCTCGGCCTGCCGCGGAGCTACTGACCGGGGCGGCGACCCGATGCCCGACGGTCCCGCCTTCGAGCAGATCGCGACCAGCCTGCGCGACGCGATCGCCTCCGGCGCGCTGGCCGAGGGCGAGCGGCTGCCGACCGAGGTCGAGCTGGGACGGCAATTCGGCGTCAGCCGGGCGACCGTGCGCGAGGCGCTGCGGCTGCTCTCGGCCGACGGCATGGTGCGCACGGCGAAGGGGACGGGCGGCGGCAGCTACGTCACCGCCCCCAGCCTCGACCGCATCTCGGAGCGGCTGAGCACCAACCTCGGGCAGCTGAGCCGCAACCGCGAGCTCAGCCTCGAGCAGTTCCTCGAGGCCCGCGAGCTGCTCGAGACGCCGGCCGCCCGGCTGGCCGCACGGCGAGCCGACGCCGCCGCCGTCGCGGGCCTCTGGGAGACGATCCCGGAGCGGCCGCTCGAGCTGCCCGGCGCCGAGCAGTTCGCCCGCAACCGGGACTTCCACCTGCGCCTGGTCGAGGCCTCCGGCAACCCGCTGCTGGCGCTCTCCGCCGGGCCGGTCTTCTCGGTCCTGCAGACCCACCTGCGGCGCCACGACCAGAGCCCGCGCGACCAGGCCGAGATCAACGAGCACCACCGCCTGATCGCGGCGGCGATCGCCGCCGGCGACGAGGAGGGGGCGGCGGCGGCGACCCGCCGGCACCTCGCCCAGCTGCGCCCCGGCTACGAACGCGCCTGGGCGCCGGGGCCGGGTTCCCGTTCGCGCAGCAGCGGCAGCAGCCGGTCGCGGATCGACCCGTAGACCTCGCGCTCGGCCTCCGGCGCGGAGCCGAGCTGCAGCTGCACCGCGGTGGCGCCGGCCTCGACGTATTCGCCGATTCGGGCGGCGCACTCCTCCGGCGTGCCGGCGACGAGGTAGTGACCGAGCCGGCTGAAGTCCTGGCGGTAGTTGTGGCCGACCGCCTCGATCGCCGCCGCCCGGGCGGCGGCGCCGTCCTCGCCGACGCAGGTGAAGGCGTAGATCGCGCCGCGCACCGAGGCCGGGTCGCGACCGGCCCGCTCCGCTTCGGTGCGGACCGTCGCCAGGCTCCTCGCGAGCTTCTCCGGCGTGTACATGTACGGCATCCAGACCGAGGCGAAGCGGCCGGCGCGGCGCATTGCCGCCTCGCTGCGGCCCGCGACCCAGATCGGCGGCCCGCCCTCCTGCACCGGCCCGGGCTGCAGGCGCTCCGCGTCGATCGTGGTGAAGCGGCCGGAGAACGAGTGCCTGCCGGGGGAGAAGAGCAGGCGGATCACCTCGAGCGCCTCGTCGGTGCGGCGCCCGCGCTCCTTGACCGGCACGCCGACCGCGACGAACTCCTTCTCGATCTCGCCGCCGACCCCGATGCCGAAGTCGAAGCGCCCGCCCGAGACGACGTCGAGGACCGCCGCCATCTTCGCCGCCAGGGGCGGCGGATAGAGGGGCAGGATCGTGATCGCGCTGAGCAGCCGGATGCGGCTGGTCGCCCCGGCGGCGGCGGCCAGGGCGACGAAGGCGTTCGGCGTCGGGCCGTGGAAGAAGACGTGCTCGCCGCAGGAGAGGAAGTCGAACCCGTCGGCCTCGAGCCGGCGGGCGTCGTCGAGAAGGCGGTCCAGCCTGCTCAGCCCGAGGCCGACCGCGATGCGCTCCGTTGCCTCCAAGGTGCAACCACCCTACTGAACCTAGGTTAGATTTTGGCCGGTTTCTGGCCGGAGCGCGGAGGTCAGTCCGCCCAGCCGCCGCTGGTGCCGACGCCTTCGAAGACCATCGTTCGCATGATCTGCGCCAGCTCCTCGGCCGAGCGACGTTGGCGGAGGTGCCATTCCGTCACCCGTTCGATCGAGTTGACGATGAAGAGGCGGATGATGTAGGGGTCCAGGTCGGAGCGCACTTCGCCCGCCTCGATCGCGCCGTCGACCAATTCCGCCCAGAATTTGCCGAACGCGCGACGGGCGGTCCGCAGTCGTTCCTGCATCTCCGGCGGGATCTGGTTGAAGGTGCGGACGTGAGCCGGGGCGAGGTCACCGAGTTCGAGCATCGACTCCAGGTGGGCGTCGACGGCTGCGCGCAGCCGGGTCCCGGCGGCGGCGTCCTCGGGCAGCTGGTCGACCGCGGTGCGGACGTGGGCGTGGGTGAACTGGACGCCGTAGCGCAGCACCTCCTCGACCAGTTCCTCCTTCGAATCGAAGTAGTAATAGAGGCTGCCGGCCTGCAGGTCGGCGTACTCGGCGATGTCGCCGAGCCGGGTCGCCGCGTAGCCGCGGTCGACCAGCACTTTCGCGGCGGCATCGAGGACCCGGCGTCGCGTAGCCGCCGACTTCGCCAGTGGCCGCGCGGCTTTGCCAGTGTTTCTTTTCACCCGCGTGTCCCTCGCCATGGCCGACAAGTATATGTCGCCTTCCGACGGTTTCCCTGCGTCGGACCGAGAACGATTCCAGGATCCGTCACGCAATCTAATTTAAATTAGATTAGAATCGAGGCGACAAACTGCGAGGAGGGCGACCCGCCGGGAGTGCGCCGACGCCCTCGCCACGGTCAAAGAAGGGATGAGATGACTGCTTCCGCGATTTTCGGAGCGGGGCCCGACGGTGGGGCGCCCGCCGGCGAGTTCAGCTTCCTGCCGATGGAAAAAGTGCGCTTCGGCCCGGGCTCGGTCGCCGGGCTGGCGGCCGAGGTCGATCGGCTCGGCGCCAAGCGCGTGCTGCTGATCACCGGCAACACGCTGGCCGACAAGACCGACCTGGTCGAGAAGGTCGGCGCCGTGCTCGGCGACCGGCTCGCCGGCGTCTTCAGCAAGACCCACCAGCACGTCCCGCGTGCGACCGTCGTCGCGGCCGCCGCCGCCGCCCGCGAGGCCGAGGCCGACTGCCTGGTCAGCTTCGGCGGCAGCAGCCCGAGCGACACGACGAAGCTGGTGGCGCTGCTGCTCGCCGCTGGGGTGGAGGACGCGGCGGGCATGGACGCGCTCCACTTCCGCGAGGTCCACGGCCAGATCGAGGCCCCCGATCTGCCCGAGGTGACGATGCCCCAGATCGCGATCTCGACCACGCTCTCGGCCGGCGAGTTCACCCTCTGGGGCGGCGCCACCGACCCCGAGCGCGGCGTCAAGGACGCCTACGGGGCCCCCGGGATGACCCCCCGCGTCGTCATCCTCGACCCCGAGCTGACGCGGGAGACGCCCGCCTCGCTCTGGGGCTCGACCGGGCTGAAGGCGTTCGACCACGCGGTCGAGACGGTCAGCTCGCTGAAGCCGCAGCCGTTCGCCGACGCCCTCGCCCTGCGCGCGATCGAGATGCTCTCCGGGTCCCTGGTCCAGGGCACGAAGAACCCCGACGACCTCGTCGCCCGCGGCATCTCCCAGGTCGCGGCCTGGATGTCGATCATGTCGCTGCCCAACATCCCGGCCGGCCTCAGCCACGCGCTCGGCCACCAGCTCGGCGCCCACTGCGACGTCCCGCACGGGGTCACCTCCTGCATCCTGCTGGCGCCGGTGATGGACTTCAACCGTCCCGTCGTCGCCGATCGGCAGCGCCGGATCGCCGCGGCGATGGGGATCGACGTCGGTGGGCTCGACGACGAGGCGGCCGGGGCCGCGGCCACCGACAAGCTGCGCGAGATCGTCGCTGAGCTCGGGGTCGAGACCAAGCTGCGCGCCTGGAACGTGACCGAGGAGGACCTCGACAAGATCGCCGAGGCCTCGGTCGAGGACTTCATGAGCGTGACCAACCCGCGCCAGGTGGAGTCCCGGGACGAGATCCTCGCGATCCTGCAGAGCGTCTACTAGGACACGGGCGATGGCGAAGGGCTTCGACAGCCTCGAGGAGAAGGTCGGCTACCTCCTCGACCGGGCCGAGATCACCGATGTGATCAACAGCTACTGCTACGGGATGGACTCGCGTGACTGGCAGCTCTACCGCAGCTGCTGGGTCGAGGAGATCGCGCTCGACTTCACCGAGCTCGAGCTCTACGAGGAGCCGATGCCGACGATCGCCGCCGACGACTGGGTGCGGGCGCTGGCGGCGTTCTTCGCCGAGATGCCGCAGAGCCAGCACATCAAATACCCCTCGCGGTGGGATCTGCGCGGGGACGAGGCGACGGTGCTCTCGATCATGCAGGGCAAGCACTGGATGCCGACCGAGACCGGCGGCCCGATCCAGACCGTGGTCGGCTACTACCGCGACGAGTTCGTGCGCACCGAGGAGGGCTGGAAGCTCTGCGGGCTGAAGGAGCTGGTGCACTGGAACGAGGGCAACTCCCACGTCCTCGACGCCAACCTGCGCAACCTGCTCGCGGTGCTGAAGGAGGTTGGACGGTGAGCGGCGCCGTGGTCCGGTTCGAGACCCACGACGAGCACGTCGGGGTGATCACGATCGACCGACCCGAGGCCCGCAACGCGATCAGCCCGGAGGTCACCACGGCGATCGAGGCGGCGGTCGACGAGATCGAGGCGCGCGCCGAGCTCTGGGTCACGGTGCTGGCCGCGACGCCGCCGGTCTTCTGCGCCGGCGCCGACCTGAAGGCGATCCGCGACGGTCGCCGGCTCGAGCTCTCGACCGCGCGCGGCGGCTTCGCCGGGCTCGTCCGTCGCCAGCGGACGAAGCCGATGATCGCCGCGGTCGACGGCCCGGCGCTCGCCGGCGGCACCGAGATCGTCCTCTCCTGCGACCTGGTCGTCGCCTCCGAGGCGGCCCGCTTCGGCCTCCCCGAGGTGAAGCGCGGGCTGGTCGCGGCGGCGGGCGGCCTGTTCCGGTTGCCGCGCAAGCTGCCCGCCAACCTGGCGATGGAGCACGCCCTCACCGGCGAGCCGATCGCGGTCGAGACGGCCGCCCGCTTCGGCCTCGTCAACCGCGTCTGCGAGCCCGGCGCGGCGCGCGACACGGCACTCGACCTCGCCGCGGCGATCGCCGTCAACGCGCCGCTCGCGGTGCGCGAATCGCGCCGCGTGATGATCGAGTCCGGTCCCGGCGACGAGGCCGCCTGGGAGCTCTCCAAAGCCGCCGCCGCGGTCGCCGCCGAGAGCGAGGACGTGCAGGAGGGCATCGCCGCCTTCCTCGAGAAACGGCCGCCGATCTGGCGCGGCGTCTGAGGCGGTAGTTCCGGGGGCGGCTGAGGGACGGGGGCGTCGCCGGCTGGCGCCCGGATGCCGAAAGGGACGCGGCCTTCTCGGAGGCGACCCGGGCAGGCTGTGGCCGCCTCCGAGAAGGCCGGGTCATGGGGGGACGGCGGAAGGCCCTACGCTCCGCTGTTCCTTATGGCCCCACGGGGCCATAAGGAACAGCGGAGGGAGGTGTCGCGGGGTCCGTCACGAAGACGCCGGGAAGTGCGCGGGTGACGTGAGAAAGACGCCGGGACCCACGCGGGAGACGTGAGGGAGACGTCACGGGTTCCACGCCTCCTCCACGGTCCAGGACGCGCTGAGTGAATTCTCCACCGTATGGCGTGGAGAATTCACTCAGCGCGAAAAGAGGGCCTTGAAACTCCCCGCGAAGGCATACGCCTTCCCTGCGATCGTGGCGTCCTTGTGACGTCCCCGGCGTCTTCGTGACGGCAGGGCGCCTCGTATCCCGTCGCCCGACCGGTCAGGGACCTGTGTGTGGGGTTTCGGTCGCCGTGGGACCGAAACTCGACAC
>JAFDWF010000167.1 GCA_018268575.1 Actinomycetota bacterium | reverse complement strand
TCGCACGGTCTTCGTGGCGTCTTTCGTCGGCCTCGTCACGGAGACGTCGCATCCCTCTGTCCCGTCACGGAGATGCCGGGATCCGGGCCCTCGCGCCGGATCTCCCCCGCCACGCACCCGTCCCTGCGCCGGGCCTTCCCCCGCGCAGGTCCGTCCCTGCGCCAGCTTCCTCCCGAAACCTCCCGTCCCGGGCGTCTCGGAGGCGGCCACAGCCTGCCCGGGTCGCCTCCGAGACGCCCGGGACGTACGAGCTCCGATTCCTACGGCCCGGACCACTGCCGGACCCCACCCCTACCCCGTCACCCCCGCCGCGGCGGCAGCCACACAAACCGTTTCGCCGCCACCGTCGCCCCCAACGCCGCCCAGCCGAGCAGGATCGCGAAGTCGAGCAGCACCGGGCCGGTCGGCACCACGCCGACGTAGGCCCGGTGGACCAGGTCGGCGACGTGCTCGACCGGGAAGATCTTGGCGATCGTCTGCAGCCAGCTCGGCAGCGCCGAGAGGGGGATCCAGATCCCGGAGATGAAGAAGAGCGGGAAGGTGATCAGCTGGATCATCGGCTGGGCCGAGTCGGCGGAGTCGGCGAAGGTGCTGAGCGCGTAGCCGAGGCCGCAGAAGGCGAGCGCGCCGCCGAGCACCCCGAGCACCAGCGCTGGCACCCCGGCCGCCGGGAAGTGGACGCCGAAGGCGATCGCGCCGACGAGCAGCAGCAGGATCACGGTGAGGATCGCCATCAGCACCACGGTCAGCGACTGACTGGCGATCAACGCCCAGGCCGGCATCGGCGTCGCCCGCCGCCGCTTCAGGATCCCCAGCTCGCGCTGCTGGACCACCGAGGCGACCAGCATCGCCAGCGTCGTCAGGGTGAGCGAGAAGACGATCACGCTGGGCACGAAGAACTGGCGATAGTCGATCTTCACCCCGCTGACCGTCGTTTCGCCGCCGTGGAAGACGCCCGCCAGCAGGGCCAGCAGGATCAGCGGGATCACCAGCGTGAACATCCGCGCCCGTTTGTTGCGCAGGAAGGCGCGCAGCTGGAATTTGGTGACGTGCAGGACCAGGTCCATCAGACCACCTCCTCGGTCGGCACCCCCGCCGCTTCCGCGGTGAGGCGCAGGTAGACGTCCTCCAGGGTCGGTTTGCGGACCTCGAGCTCACCCACCTCGATGCCGCGCCCGTCGGCCCAGGCGCCGAGCCGGCCGAGGTCGGCCAGCGGCGCGGCGCTGTGCAGTTCGATCCGGCCGTCGCGACGGAGCGGCTGCGCCAACGCCAGCAGGTCGTCGGGCAAGTCGGGCTCCGCCAGTCCGGCGGGCAGCGCGAAGATGATCTCCGAGGCGGCGATGTCGCGATGGCCGATCGTCGCCGGCGTCCCCTCGTCGATGATCCGCCCGCCCGCGATCACCGCGATCCGATCGGCGAGCCGCTCCGCCTCCTCCATGTAATGGGTGGTGAGGAAGATCGTCTTGCCCAGGTCGCGCAGGCCGTCGAGCATCGCCCAGGCGTCGCGTCGCGCCGCCGGATCGAAGCCGGTGGTCGGCTCGTCGAGGAAGATCAGCTCCGGGTCGCCGATCAGCGCCAGCGCCACGTCGAGCCGGCGCCGCTGGCCGCCGGAGAGCGTCGCGGCGATCTTCTCCGCCGCCTCGGTGTCGAGCCCGACCAGGCCGAGCGTCTCGTCCACCCCGCGCGGCTCCTTATATAGGCCGGCGTACAGCTCCGTCACCTCGCGCACGGTCAGCTCCTGCTCGCCGGGCGACTCCTGCATCACGATCCCCACCCGCTGGCGCCAGTCGGAGGTGGCGTGGGCGGGATCGACGCCGAGCACCGAGACCTCGCCCGCGTCGCGCTCGCCGAACCCCTCGAGGATCTCGATCGTCGTCGTCTTCCCGGCGCCGTTGGGCCCGAGGAAGGCAAAGATCTCTCCGTGGCCGACCTCAAGGTCGACCCCTGCGACGGCCTCGACGTCCCCGAAGGAGCGCTTCAACCCGTGAACGCGAATCGCGGTTTCCATGGCCGGGAAGCTACGCCCGGTGGGATCGGCGCGCATCGGCTCGGGCGCCGAACCTGGCCCTCAACCCGTGGGTGGAGGGCGCCCGGGGACGCTCAACCCCGGCGCCCATGACAAGCCGGCCGGCGCCTCCTAACCTAGGTGCATGCAGATCTTCCGGCCCGATGACCAACCGGACCGCCCGCACGGGATCATGCTGCTGCGGGGGCGGGCGTGCGAGGACGGCAAGGCGCCGCTGAAGCTGCGCCTCTGGCCGATCGTCTCGATGGTCCTGATCCTGATCTCGGGCCTGATCGGAACCCCCACCCCGGCCCTCCACGGCGAAGGGCTGGTGACGTTGCTCGGCGGCGGCACGCTGGCGGTGCTGATCGCGATCGAGCTCTACTTCGACCCTCAGGACAACCTCGCCGAGTTCGTCTTCATCAGCCTGCTCGGCTACGCCTCGATCGCGCTGATGACCGTGCAGCCATCCGGGACGGCGGTGCTCGGCACCTACGCGGCGGTCGCCTCGGCGGTGATCCGACTGCCGAAAAAGCTGGCGCTCGCGGTGATCATCCCGGTGATCGGGATCGTCGACATCGGCATCCTGGCGACCGCCGACGAACGCCTCCTCGTCTTCGCCTGGACCAACATCGCCTACGTCTTCATGCTCCTGATCGGCCACCTGCTGCGGCTGAGCGAGGAGCACCAGATCCAGGCCCAGGAACTGCTCGACGAGGAGGCGCGGACGCGGCGGGCGCGCAACCAGGCGGCGGCGCTCGACGAGCGGGGCCGGATCGCGCGCGAGCTGCACGACGTCCTCGCCCACTCGCTCTCGGCACTGTCGGTGGAGCTCGAGGGGGCGCGCCTCCTGGCCCTCGACCGCGACGTCGACAGCGACGTGATCGCGGCGATCGGCCGGGCGCACCGGCACGCGGCCTCGGGGCTCGACGAGGCGCGCGCCGCGATCAAGGCCCTGCGCGGCGACTCGGTGCCGGGCCCGGACCGGCTCGAGGACCTGATCGCCGAAATGAGCGCACACGGGATCGAGTGCAGCCTCGAGGTCAGCGGCGAACCGCGGCGGCTGCCGTCAGAGGCGGCGCTGGCGGTGTTCCGCACCGCCCAGGAGGCGCTCACCAACGTGCGCAAGCATGCCGAGGAGGCCGAACGCGTTGAGATCCGCCTCGAGTACGACCCCGACGGGGTGCAGCTGATCGTCACCGACTCGGCCGGCGACGGGGCCGAGCCGCGGGTGCCGCAGCCGGCGGCGCTCGCCGGGGCCGGGGCCGGCTATGGGGTCAGCGGGATGCGGGAGCGGGCCGAGCTGATCGGCGGCCGCCTGCTCGCCGGCCCGACCGAGGACGGCTTCCGGGTCGAGCTCTGGGTACCGGCGTGAGTGCCGAGGAGGGCGGCGCCGCCGGCGCGGGGCGCGTGGCCGCGCGCCCGGGCGGCGCGCCACTGCGGGTGATCGTCGCCGACGACCAGCGGGTAGTCCGCGAGGGCCTCACCCTGATGCTGGGACTGATCGACGGGATCGAGCCGATCGGCGCCGCCGCCGACGGCGAGGAGGCGCTGGCGATGGTCGCCGCCGAGCGGCCCGACGTGGTGCTGATGGACCTGCGGATGCCGCGCGTCGACGGGATCGAGGCGACCCGGCGGCTGGCTGAGACGCACCCGAGCGTCGGCGTCGTCGCGCTCACCACCTACGCCGACGACGAGACCGTCGTCGCCGCCCTGCAGGCGGGGGCGCGCGGCTACCTGACCAAGGACGCGGGCGCCGAACAGATCCGCAACGCGGTCGAGCGGGTCGCCGCCGGCGAGGGGGCGATCGACCCCGCGGTGCAGCGCCAGCTGATCACCGCGGTGACCCGCGGCGAGGCGCCGCCCGGTCCCGACGGCGACGAGCTCCCCGACGGCCTGACCCCGCGCGAGGCCGAGGTGCTCGAGCTGATCGCGGCGGGGCTCTCGAACGGCGAGATCGCCGACCGGCTGGTGGTCAGCGGCGCGACCGTGAAGAGCCACGTCAACCACCTCTTCGCCAAGATCGGCGCCCGCGACCGCGCTCAGGCTGTCGCATATGCCTACCAGCACCGGCTCGTCGCACCCGGCGACGACTGACCCTTGTCCTTTTGTCGCCCTCTGGGCGACAAAAGGACAAGGGTCAGAGCCAGACGTGCTCGAAGGCCGGGCGGCCGGAGTCGACCCGGAGCACTCCCATCGAGTGGCGCGGGGCGCGGCGGCGCTCGGTCGGGCTGCCGGGATTGAAGATCTGGAAGCCGCCCTCCCCTTCGTGCAGCGGCAGGTGGCTGTGGCCGAAGACGACCGCATCGGCCTCGGGAAAGCGACGGCGCATCCGTCCAACCCTCCCCTTCGCCGGCCCGGCGTCGTGGACCATCGCGATCCGGGCGCCTGCGAGCTCCACTTCGAGCGTCTCCGGCAGCAGCCGCCGCAGCTCAGCTTCGTCGACGTTGCCGTGGACGGCGTGTACCGGGCCTGGGCAGCGCGCCTCGATCTCGCGCAGAACCGGGGCGGCGAAGAAGTCGCCCGCGTGGAGCACCGCCTCCGCCTCGCGCAGCAGCTCGACGCACCGCCGCGGCAGCGCCCGCCCGCCCTTCGGCATGTGGGTGTCGGCGAGGACGGCGATCAAGCCGTGCCGAGGGCGCGGTCGATGAACGGGCCGAGCAATTTGGCGACCGAGTCGGCGGTCTTGTCGGGGGTCCCGGTGGGGTTGGTGATGTAAGAGATCGCGAGGCGGACGAGCGCCTCGGCGAGCAGGTTGACGTCGGCTTTCGGCGCCTGCGGCCAGCCCTCTTCGATCACCGCCGAGAGCCGTGCCGTTGCCCAGACGGTGACCGGCATCCCCTGCGTGGTGACGAACGGCAGCATCCAGCCGGAGCCGTCGTCGGTGACCACCATGCGCAGCAGCGGATCTTCGCCGGCGGTGCGGAGGAACAGCTCCAGCGCGGCGCGGATCGCGTCGCGCGGGTTGTCGGTGTGGGCGCGGACCGCGTCCTCGACCGCGCCGAGGAAGCGCTCCCCCTCGTGGATCGTCAGGTTGACCGCGAACTCGCTTTTGCTGCCGAACTCCTTGTAGAGGGTCTGGCGGCTGACCCCGGCGGTGGCGGCGATGTCGCCCATCGTCACCTCCGACCAGGGCCGCGTTTCCAGGTGGTGCCGAGCGGCATAGAAGAGCGTCTCGCGCAGCAGGTTGCGAGCCGCCTCGGGGTATGGCGTTCGGCTTGCCATCACCCCTATGGTCGCAGCGGCGGCGGTCAGCCGGCGTCCTCGACCGGCTCGAAGTCGACCTTGTCGCGGACGCCGCAATCGGGGCAGGCCCAGTCGTCGGGGACGTCGGCCCAGGCGGTTCCGGCGGGGAATCCCTCGCGCGGGTGGCCCTCGGCCTCGTCGTAGACATAGCCGCAGCCGGGGCAGCGGAAGGCGCTCACGATGGCGCCGCCCCGTAGCGCACCAGCACCTTCGCCCGCTTGCGCGGCTGGATATTGGCCCGGGTCACGTCGCCGTCGAAGTGGTCGATCAAGCGCGGGTCCATCACCCGGCGCCAGAGCGGCGGGAACCAGGCGAGCACGATCATCCCCGCGTACCCGGTCGGCAGCTGCGGCGCCTCGTCGACGTGGCGCAGCGCCTGGTAGCGGCGGGTCGGATTGGCGTGGTGGTCGGAGTGGCGCTGCAGGTGGTAGAGCAGCACGTTCGAAGCGACGTTGTTGCTGTTCCAGCTGTGTTCGGGGAGGCAGCGCTGGTAGCGGCCGTCCTCCTTCTTGTCGCGCAACAGGCCGTAGTGCTCGAGGTAGTTGACGACCTCCAGCAGCGAGAAGCCGATCACCGCCTGCAGAACCAGGTAGGGGAGCACGATCGGGCCGAAGGCGACGGCGAGCGCGGCGAAGAGGACGACGGTCATCGCCCAGGCGCCGATGATGTCGTTGCGCAACGACCAATGGGACTTTCCGAGCCGATCGAGGCGGGCGGCCTCGAGGTCCCAGGCGGAGCTGAGGCTTCCGGACACGGTGCGCGGCAGGAATTCCCAGAAGCTCTCGCCGAAGCGCGAGCTCGCCGGATCCTCCGGGGTCGCGACGCGGACGTGGTGGCCACGGTTGTGCTCGATGAAGAAGTGCCCGTAGCCGGTCTGCGCGAGGGCGACGCGGGAGAGCCACTTCTCCATGCTGTCGCGCTTGTGGCCGAGCTCGTGCGCGGTGTTGATCGCTATTCCGCCGACCACTCCCATCGTCAGCGCGAGACCGATGTCTTCGACCACCGAGAGCCCGCCGCCGCCCCACTTCCAACAGGCGAAGATCAGCCCGGCGTACTGGATCGGGATGAACAGGTAAGTGCACCATCGGTAGTAGTGGTCCTGCTCCAGCCACTTCAGCACCGAGTCGGGCGGATTCTTGGCGTCCATCCCGATCGCCAGGTCGAGCAGCGGAAAGACCCCGAAGACGAGCGCCGGACCGAGGAACCAGAACCCCCCGAAGCCGGTCGCCTCGACCGCGCCCCAAGCCAGGAACGGAGCCAGGGGAACGAGAATCCCGAGCAGCCAGGCATACCGCTTGCCGTCGCTCCAGGCAGCGGGGTTCACCTCTACGTCGTCGTGGTGGTGATGGTGATGCGCGTGCTCTGCGTGCGCCTCCACGTTTCCTCCTCCTCCTTGTCAAACGTGAGATTGAAGTCTGCGTGCTTGACAAAGATAGCAGCTTTGTAAAAGATGGGTATAGAGGTGATCAGTTTGACATGCGCCCGCCGGCTGGCGCCCGGGTGGGAGTTCAGGCCGGAGGAATCGGAGCCCAGGCGTCCCGGGCGTCTCGGAGGCGACCCGGGCAGGCTGTGGCCGCCTCCGAGACGCCCGGGACGGGAGGGTTTCGGGGGGAGCTTGCGCAGGGACGGGTGCGTAGCGGGGGAAGCCGGAGCAGGATGGGTGCCTGGCGGGGAGTCCGGCATCTCCGTGACGGGACAGAGGAATGCGACGTCTCCGTGACGAGGCCGAGGAAAGACGGCACGAAGACCGTGCGATCTGCGCGGGTCCCGTAGGGAAGATGCATGATCCGGCGGGATCCCCGCCGGATCATGGTCGGTCCGTGAGGAAGGGTCCACGATCGCAGGGAAGGCGTATGCCTTCCTGCGAGGGTTGAGACCCCTCTCTTCGCGCTGAGTGAATCCGGGCCCCTATAGGGGCCCAGAACTGTGGTCACGTGATTGTGACCGTGCAAGAAGAGTGGAACCCGTGACGTCTCCCTCACGTCTCCCGCGTGGTTCCCGGCGTCTTCGTGACTTCCCGCCCCTCCGGCCGGGCCTGATGTGCTCGCCCGGACCCTTGGCCGTCTCCTCGGATCTCGGCCTTCTCGGAGGCGGCCACAGCCTGCCCGGGTCGCCTCCGAGAAGGCCGGGTCCCTTTCGCATCCGGGCGTCAGCCGGCAGCGGCCCCGTCCCTCACGCGTCCGCCGCTGCGGTCGCCCCCGAGCGCCGTCGTGGAACTACCCATCTAAGCGTGAGCCCGCAAGGCCTGCGCGTACCACTCCCAGGCGTCCGCCGAGTTTTCGGTCGCCGGTGGGTCGGGCCAGCCGTTGACGATGCCCACCAGTGTCCAGTAGCGAAAGACGCGTCGGTCGGTGAAGGCCTCCAGGCTTTCGGCCAGCTCCAGGCGGCCGCTCTCACCGCCGGGGTCGAGCGCTTCCAGGCGCTCGATCACCGCCAGCGCCTCGGGCGAGTCGGGTGCGACGCCGGCCCGGACCGCGGCGCCGGCCTGCTCCTCGATGGCCGCCGCGGCCTGGTGGCCGCCGGCGGGCGCGGCCTCGGCGGTCTGTGCGCGCTCGGCCATGCGGCGGCTGGCGGCGATGTAGTCGGGATCTCGCAGCAGCTCGACAAGCTCGACCCAGGCGGCCACCTGGTCGGTACTCGGGTCGTCGGGCAACTCCGGCGCTCCCGTCCGGAGCCGCTCGGCGACCGGGCTCATATGATCTCCGAAGACAGCCTCGAGATAGTCGTCGAGGATGCGGCGGCGTTCGTCTACGGTCATGCTGGTCAGGTCGGTCATGCGTTGTAGCTCCTCTGCGTCGGTGTGCTTGGCCACGGCCCTGAGCACGGCGCGCTGCAACCGCAGGGTCCGGATCTGGGCATCGAGCGCGCGGGCGTGCCTGTCGGCGATCTCTGACAGCGAGACCTCCGCCGCCAGCACGCGCTTGATGTCCCCGAGCCCGACCCCCAGCTCCCGTAGCGTGCGCAGCAGGCGCGCGCGGGCGACGGCGCCGGGCCCGAACAGCCGGTAGCCGGACTCGCTGCGCGATGCCTCCGGCAGCACGCCCGCGTCCGCGTAGAAGCGCAGCGTGCGCACCGTCAGGCCACTCCGTTTTGCCAGCTCGCCGATGGTCATGTCCGCCACGATCGAGCCTCCACCAGGTGGAGAGTCAAGCGAGAATCAGTCGACGACGGAGGCCGTCGCACATCCTCCGCGCCTCATGGCGACAGCCGACCGATGAAGCCGGCTTCGTTCGCCCGTTCTTCGGCCCAGGAGATCAAGGCCCCGCCGCCCGCTTCGAGCGGGATCGGTTTGTCGAGCCCGTACCAGAGGCTGCCGTCGGGCGCCGCGGTCAGTTCCACCGGTTCGAGGTAGCAGGCCGGTTCGCCGCAGACCGGCCTGCCGCGGTCGCCGCCGGCGCCGATCGAGTCGAGGTAGCGAGAGCGGTAGAGGCTCCGCGAGCTCGCGAACCAGAGGCGGCCGTCGCCGCCGACCGCGATCGAGTCCGGTTCGCCGTGCGGGATCGCGTATTCGACCACCCGTCCCGACCGGGTGATGCGACCGACCCGCGGGGTCGCCGCGTAGTCCCATCCGTCGGCGCCGAACCAGACCGTCCCGCCGCTGCCGATTGCCAGGGAGACCGGACGGTCGCGCCTCGCGATCGGGTAGCGGACGATCCTCCCGGCCGGGTCGATCCGGACGATGCTCGACCGGGTCGATTTCCCCTTGCGCCCCTGGTGGTCACAGGCCTCCGTGAACCAGACGCTCCTTCCCGCCGCGGCCAGCGCCCCGGACCCGCAATCGGGACCGAGCCCGACCCGACGTACGGTGCCGTCGGCGGTGGCGACGCGGGTGATGCTCTCCGTCCCGTCGTCGCGGTGGGCGATGAACCAGACCGCGTCGGCGGTCGCGCTCAGGGAGCCGATCCAACCGCCGCCCCGGCCGACGCCGAAGCGCCTCTCGAGCTGACCCGAGGCGGAGACGCGACCGATCTGGAGGACGGTCACGCCCGGCGCGATCCGATATCGGAGGGCGACCCAGAGCCGGCCGTCGGGGGCGACCGCCGTCGCGGTGATCGTTCCGGGCGCCTCCACGGTCAATTCCCCCACCGTCCCCGTGGCGGACACCGCTCCCACCACGGGACCGCTCGGCCCCCCGTATTCGGAGCCGCGGATCGGTGCCCACCAGAGCGTCCCGTCCGCTCCGACCGAGAACGAATACGCGTGCGTCGCCTGCGGGAGCTCGTAGAGCGTCGGTTCCGCGCCCGCGGCGCCGCCCGGGGCGACCGCCGCGGCCGAGGACAGCACCCCGACCAGCCACCCGACCGCCGTCGCCTTCCACCGCATCAAGCCCTCCCCATTTCGGATCCGAGACATCGAACACAACCCCTGCGCCGGGCCTTTGATTCGGCGCCCACCCGACCCGATTGCGCGCATTCGGCTTTCGGGTGGACGAGGGGGAAGACAGATAGCCTGACCGGTCGTGCCGGGCCGCTTGGAGTACCAAGATTCAGCCTGACCATCGGCGCCCGCGCCGTGGGAGCCGGGCACTCATCTTTCGGTGTCAGAATCCCGCGACCGCCCGACTGGACGGTTGTTCGATGTCAGATGCGTTCGACCCTGGAGGATCGAGATGAAGAAATGGCGACTTGTGGTCGGTGCCTCGGCGTTCGTCCTCGCCCTTGTCCTCGGCACGTCCGCGGCGGCCGCGCGGGGGCCGAGCCTCTGCGCCGGGGGGACGATCCCCGCCGGCAGCTATGGCGCGATGACGGTGACCGGGAACTGCACGTTCGGTGCGGGGACCGTCACCATCAACGGCAACCTGACGGTCGCGCCGGGCGCCGTCCTCAACGATCACGCGCTGTCTGAAGCCACGGTCGGGGTGACGGGCAACGTCATCGTCGGCGCGGGCGGCGTGGTCGGCCTCGGCACCTACGCTCCGACCCCGTCCCACGACAGCGCCGTCGTCGGCGGCAACGTGATCGGCAACGGCGCCGCGTCGCTGTACCTCGGCGGGATCACGATCCACGGCAACCTGATCGTCAACGGCGGCGGCGACCCCGGTCGCAACCTGCCGATCAAAGACGACACGATCGGCGGCAACCTGATCGTCCAGAACTGGACCGGGCTGTGGTTCGGGATCATCCGCGACGAAGTCGGTGGCAACGTGATCGTGGCGAACAACGCCGCGGCGGACCCGACGACCGATCCCGGGATCGACTCGAGCGAGATCGTGACGAACACGATCCAGGGCAACCTGATCTGCTCGGGGAACACTCCGGCCCCGCAGGTCGGCGACTCCGAAGGCGCGACGAACACGGTCGGCGGCCACAAGATCGGGCAGTGCGCCGGCCTCTGAGCTGCCCTCCCGAACCCGGAAGGGGCGGCGATCCGCGTCTCAGGATCGCCGCCCCGGCCGGGGCGCGCGGACGAGCAGCTCGCTCGACTCAATACGCGGTCCAGACTTCCCAGCGGCCGGTCTTGTACCTGACCACGTAGGCGTGCAGGTTGCAGGCGGAGCAGCGCATCCCGACCGGGTGCACGTCCACGTAGATCGACAGCCCGAGGACGGCTGGCCCGCAGGCCCGCCTGACGGGTGCGGCGTAGGTCGAGTGAGGGCCGCGCCGTACTTCCAGCACCCGCCCCGGCGAGCCGAGCGCCTCCTTCGCCGCCGGGATGGCGCCGCGGGGGTCGAGGGGGCGTACCAGCGCCGCGGGCGCCGGGCAGCGGACTCCTTGCGCCCCTGCTGCCGGGTCGGCCGAGGCACCCGTCGCCGGCACCGCCGCGATCGCCGCGGCGGCGAAGGTCGCCGCCCCGGCGAGCCGCCGGCGACGTCTGACCGGAAGGTCCATCTGGTCAAGGTACACCCGCCTCAAAGGGCTCTCAGATCCGTGCCGGCCGGATAAGCTCACCTCTCGTCAACCGCTTCGGAAGGAGGCCCTGGTGGCCGACAAGCCGGTATTCCTCTACGCAGCCATCTACGACGAGATCGCCGACGCGGAGGCGGACTTCGAGGCCGTCTCGGATCTGCACGCCGCCGGGCTGATCGGGACCTTCGACGCCGCCGTGATCGAGAAGCAGGACGGCGACGTCCACGTGCACAAGGTCGAGAAGCCGACCCAGCACGGCGCCTGGACCGGGATCGCGGTCGGGGCAGTGGTCGGGATCCTCTTCCCGCCGTCGATCATCGGCAGCGCCATCGTCGGCGGCGCCGCGGGCGGGGTGATCGGCCACCTCTGGCGCGGCATGTCGCGCTCGGACCTGAAGGACCTCGGCGAGGAACTCGACGAGGGGGCGGCGGCGCTGGTGGTGGTCGGCGAGTCGCGGATCGGCGAGCAGATCGAGAAGGCGGTGACCCGCTCGCGCAAGGTGATCGAAAAGGAGATCGACGCCGAAGCCGAGGCGCTGAAGCAGGAGCTGCGCGAAGCCGAGAAGGCCGCCTCCTAGCGGCGGGCGATCACTCCTCACCCGGAGGCGAACGCCACCACCGAGACGTGACAGGTCTGCGTGGGCGGTGAGGTGGTGGTCGACGCGGTCGTGTGGACGTTCAGGTAGCCCGGGGTCGGAGCGAGCTGCACGACCTCGCTGTTGTGGTCTGACCTGCTGCCGCCCGCGGTCGCCGCCACCACGGCGAACTGCATCGGCGAGGTGACCGTGCCGACCGGCACGTCGATGCTGCTCGACCGGCCTTCGTTGGTGCCATTGTCGCTGGCCTCGGTGCCGACGTCCCACCTGAGCGAGCCGTCGCTGGTCACGATGAAGACCTTCAGTTCGGCTTCCCCGGGGCCCGGGATCGAGCATTCGGCCGAGAAGGTGTCGCCGAGCAGCGTGCCGACGGTCTTGCGGGTAGGGCTCAAGGCGGCGGCTTCGTCCCAGATCAAGGTCGTGGCCCCCGGCCCCGGGGCTCCGGGGTCGCCCTTCGGTCCCGGATCGCCCTTCGGCCCCTCTGGGCCGCGCGCCCCGGTCTCGCCCTTCGGGCCGGGGGTCGCCAGTGCCACCCGCGAGGCGGCGCTGAGTTTCGCCGGCGTCACCGCGCCCTTCCTCAGCTGCCTCGGCCCGACGCTGTTCTGCGGTAGCTGGGTCGCGGCGAAGGCGGCGCCGCCGCCGATGGCGAGCACCAGCGCCAGCGTGCCGACGACGTTGGCGTAGGTCAGCTTTCCCCAGGGCGCTCTCACGGGACACACCCTTGAGCTTCGCCGGGGGTGTGCGCAATGGGGAATCCTGCCTATGCTGGGGCATGTCCTCGTCCGGACCGATGGCGGCAGCCGAGGTGCGCGCTGCCTTCGCGTTCGCCGCCGACCTCGCGGCCTGCCGGCGGGCCGTCGACCTGGAGGCGGCGCTCCAGGGACTGCCGAGCCTGGCCGGCGCCGAGTACGTCGGGGCCGGGGAGCTGCGCCGCGGCGGCGAGGAGGCGATCGCGGTGCTGCCCCAGGTCACCCAGCCCTACGCCTTCGACGCCGAGGCCCTGGCCGACTGGGCGGCGCACCATCACCAGCATCCGGTCTTCGCCCGCCGTCCCGACGCGCGGGTGCTCAGCTACTCCGACTTCCTCTCCGCCCGCGAGTGGCGCAAGCTCGGCATCTACTCCGCCTATCGACGCCTCGGGCTGCGCGGCGAGCTCTCGGTCCACCTGGCCTGGGACGAGCGGCGGACCGCCGTCCTCACCGTGCACCGGGTGGACCGCACCTTCGGCGAGCGCGAACGGGAGCGGCTCGAGACGCTGGCGCCGCATCTGCGGGCTGCCTACGTCCGCCTCGAGCGGGGCCAGGAAGCCGAGCGCTGGCGGGCGGCGTTGGAGAGCGGGCTGGAGAGCGCCGGGGCCAGCGTCGTGATGGCCTCCGCGGACGGCTCCATCGTCGCCGCGGACGCCGGCACCGCGGAGGTGCTGCGCCGCTGGTTCGGCGGGCGCGTGGGGCCGGGCCGCCTACCCGCCGAGCTCGCCGCGTGGGTCGAGGAGTCGCGCGGCGCCGCCTCGGCGCCGCGCTTCGTCCGCGCCGTTGCCGATCGCCGGCTCGAGGTCCGGCTGGCGAGCACGGTCGGCGCGGAGCGGCTGCTGGTGCTGCGGGAGCGCCGCACGGGCCCCTTCGACCCGGCGGAGCTGAGCGCCGCCTTGCCGGTCACGCGGCGCCAGGCCGAGGTCCTCGCGCTGCTCGGCGAGGGAAGGTCGGATGCCGAGATCGCCCACCTGCTCGGGATCAGCGTGCGGACCGTCGGCCACCACGTCGAGCACATCCTCGCGCGGCTCGAAGTGAGCAACCGGACCGCCGCCGCGGGCGTCGTCAACGCCCTCGCGTAGGCAAGGTCTCCGATTGCGACGCGGGCCGGGGGCGCAGCGTGCCCCGCGCCTCAGGAGCGACCCGAGAAGGGATCCTCGGCGGCGATGCCGTCGAAGCGCCTGAGGTCACGGTCGCGGGTGTAGTGGTAGACGATCTCCGGCCCCGCGGCGAGGCGCTCGACGAGCGCCCGGGCGGGCCGGTGGACGGGATCGGCCTCGTCGGAGGCATAGACCAGGACGTGGCGTCGACGGTGACGGTGACGGTTACCGCTCGAGCGGGGAGGCAAGGGCTTTCCTCGTCCTCGAGGTCGACCTTGGGCTGACCCAGGTCGCGGCTCAACCAAGTGAAGGGCCCCCGGGCTGCGGCTCGGGTTCCTCGTGCAATCCACGTGCGAGCAGTTGCGAGGCCAACTCGCCGATCGATCTGTGCTCGCGCTCGCTGCGCCGGCGCAGCGAGCGCATCACTGACGGGTCCAGATTGGGGTCGAGCTGGCGCCCGGGTGTGGTTCGGGCGTGAAGCATTGGAGTTCCGGCCTCCCGGGCGTCCCGGAGGCGACCCGGGCAGGCTGTGGCCGCCTCCGGGACGCCCGGGACGGGAGGTCTTGCGGGGGGAAGCCTGCGCAGGGACGGGTGCATCGCCCAGGAGCGTCTGTGTGGAGTTTCGGTCCCACGGCGACCGAAACCCCACACACAGGTCCCTGACCGGTCGGGCGACGGGATACGAGGCGCCCTGCCGTCACGAAGACGCCGGGGACGTCACAGGGACGCCACGATCGCAGGG
>JAFDWF010000166.1 GCA_018268575.1 Actinomycetota bacterium | reverse complement strand
TCCTTGGTGGTCGAGCGGCCATCCTGGGAGCCGTCCCGGATGCCTCGTCGGGGCTCCGCCCCTCCTCGGCATCCGGGCTTACTCAGCCAGGGTGGGTGTCAACGCGGGGATGGGGTCCAGGCCACGTGCTCTCGCTACCGCCGACGGTCTTCGTCCGCTCACTGCCATCGCACCGCCGTCGGCGGGACCGCGAATTCCAGGCGGAGCGATCGGACGAACGGTCAGCCTGATGTAGCCACGCTCAACCTGCTCCGAACGGCAGGAAGAACCGGACCACTGGCTTGCCGGGTGGCCTCCTGCCTGCGAGGTCCTTCTTCCAGTGGACGTGGAAGCATCCGAGCGTGGTGTGTCGTCCGTGGTCGGGTCGGGCGACAACCGGGCACTGCCATCTGCGGCCGAAGAGCCGGAAGGTGAAGAAACTCCCGTCGGTCGTGTCGGCGTGATACCAGAGCCTCCGAAGGCGCCCGCAGGTCCACTTCGGCGGCGCGGAGGCGATGATCTCCTGACCCGGGGAGCTGTCGGGTTCAGGAAGACAGCCCGCGAAGTTCCGGCCGTAGGTGGCGGACGCATCCGGCAGATATGCCTCATGGACTCCGGCGGACGGGTTTGCAGTCGCCGAGGCGGCAAGGAGGAAGTACGCGAGCCCCGCGAGGACGACGAGGCGGCGCCAGTTGTTCCGCATCGAGATCATTCGGCGGTCACTGGGCATCGGTCCAGTTGGATCTTGAGCCCGCCTCTGGATTTCCCGAGCACATGAAGCCTGGCCATCGTGAACACCGTCCGCCCGCAACCGAGGTGTGGATCGGATAGGCGGATCAGAACTCGTCGCCAGCCCGCCATCGGGTAGGCGATTTCCCCGCTCGCCGTCGCCGAGCGAGGGCCCCAGTGCGACCAATGCAGACGCCTGGCCAGCATGTATCCCACTTGTTCGCTGAGCTGGAACCCACGCTCATGAAAGTCGCAGGCCGAAGGCCGGAACCGATATACGAGCCCATTCGCCCCGCCGCAGAAAACTTCGGTGCGCACCGGGCCAGGACCGTTGGCGCTGGCGGGCGTACTGATGCTCGTGAAGAGCACCGAGCTGCAGACGACGATGGCGCACAACCGCGCAACATGGCGCCACGGGTCGAGCGGGCCGCGGAACGTGTTTCTGACCGTGGGCATCGGGAGGTCAGAACGGAGGTCCCTCGCCTCGGACGTTCGACGGTCGCGAATGAATCCGCCCGGCGGTGACGAGGCCCTGTCGCCCTTTGCCCCTCGACAGCGATGACCTGGTGATAGGCGCCACCGCGCTCATCGCTACGCCCAGTCGTTCATGGCCGGCCGAACCCGCCGAGCATCAAACCAGGGGGAGCGACTCAACATCCCGGCAGGCGGTAGACATGGTTCGAGTTGGGTCTTCCGTGGAAGGTGGACCTGATACGCAGACGCGCGTACGCAGTCCGTCCGCAGACGAAGACGGGATCGAAGGCACGCAGGGAAACGTGTCCTGAATCGCAGCCGCCGGCGCCACAAAACCTCCATCTGCCCTGTCCAAGCGCCGTTCGGCTTCCCCAGTCTTGCCAACGGATGTGATTCATGAACGTTCCGGCCAGTTCATAACGTTCGTGGCCCCGGTACTCGATGCAACGTTGCGGGTGGGCAGAGAAGGTGAAGCCATCTTCGACACCAGTAGCGCAGGCGATGACCATCTGCGAACTCCGAGCAGCTGCGAAGGCGGCACACACCAGGACGATCGCAAGGACCACGCAGGTCAGAGCGATCACCCGAGTCCCCCTGCTTCCCTCGAACCCCATCAACTCCATCATACCGTCACTTCACGGGTTGGCCGGGATCGCCAGTTGCGTGAGTCGTGTAACCAAGCGCCCTTGACTCCTTCAAGGTGAGCCTGACGCTGACGGGCGGGTCGCTGTGACCGGTGCCCGGCAAGAACCTCGGCGCCGCGTCGACGCCGAGGACACCGAGTTGCCGATGGTCGCGCTGAGACTGGGGTGGCCGAGCGCGCGCTCTCCATCCGTCGGGAGAATGCCGGGTGCGCGTCCTGCGCCACAGTGCGCACGCCCGTGGCGATCGTCGGCGCCGATAGGATCGGCGGATGGGCAGGGTGTCATCAAGACCGCGCAGACCCGACCCGGCCTGTGGCGCAGTGATCGGCCCGCGCCCTGCAACCGGCTGGTCCCGACCGCGCGGCCTGCTCTTCCTCGCGATCTGCGCCGGTGTTGTCTGGCCGGGACGACGTTGCCGGCCGCCGGAGTCGCATCGGCCCACCCCAGCTCGTCTGCGTCGTTCCGCCACCTCACGAAGGCCGGAGCGACAAGGTGTCGGTCGGTCCGGGGTACGGGGAGTCATCGTCACACTCGCGTGACCGTCACCATCGAGCGAGGGAGGATCACGTGCGGGACCGCGCGCCTCTTCGCCAAGAAGCTCTTCAGTAATCGGGCCGTGTTCCACGCAACCCGTGAAGCTTCATATTGCCTCTACTACACGGTCCGGGTCCGTGGCGGGCTTTGGGAAGGCGGGCTCCAGACCGGTGGATGGTCGATGCACCCGGCCACCTGCGCGGAACTCACCGGCTGCGACACCGTCGTCGGCGGGGAGTACCAGGATATGGGACGTGTGGCCGCAGCCCGCCTCCTGCGCGCCTATTCGGCGAGTGATTGCGGGACCATACGCGGCAACGACGGCTGGCATGCCGATCTGACCGCAGAACATATTCCGTGCCGAAAGGCTCGCCGCATACTCAGGTATTGGTTCCAGGGCGGATCGGGCGTGAAGGTCCACAGCCCTCCGGGGAAGTCGGAATGGACGACCCTACGACGGTACCCCGCTGGCGATGTGACTTTGGCGCTGGCGGTGGCGGCTGCTTCAAGGGGCAGAAGGTGGCGGCTACTCGAATCCGATCGGATGACGATCGTCGAATCGCCCACTCGATCCTGATGGTTGTCTGTCGGGCTCGATAGAGCGATCCTTTCAAGTGCAGGCAAAGCACCGCAGGTGCTCTTGGTGGGACCGGGGAAGGCGCCCCACGAGGTTGCCGAACTCGTCGGCCCCGGGTCGATGTTTGACGAGGGCTCGGGGCCTTCAGCCGGGACCAAGGCACGATGCGACGCCTCGCCTGGCCCCGGACCATGATTCCTCGGAACCGTCAGTTGGCCCGCCGCAAGGTTCCCATGCTGACCGAGACTTCGGTGGTCTCGCGATATTCGAGGGCGCTGGACGATACGGGCATCAATTCCACCACGCTCGAGTCGATGCATTCGGCCTTGTTCTGCTCCTCGGAGCTGAAGCGATACCAGCCTTGAGACATCCCTTGAAAGGTGATCGGACCATCGCAGGTGGTGCTTCCCTGAACCGCTTCGGAGCTGCCGGAAACCTGTCCCGGGACGAGCGAGTGGATGTCGATCGTCTGCTCGAACGGGTCCGAGCCGCCGTCGTTGTACGCGATCACAGCTTCGCCCTTCCACAGCCCTTCCGGAGGCGCCGCCTCGGTTGACGGCATTACCGGGGATTCGCTCGCAGGGGCGGTCGGGCTGGTCGGGGCGGGTGCGTTCCTCGATTCGGCGTGCGCCTCGTGCACAGCTTTGAGCTTGTGTTCGAGGCTGGCGATCCGCGCGCTCTGGCGGGCGTTCTGGGGAGCCTCTGCTGGGCGGCCCTCAGTTCGTCCTGTTTGGCGACCTCGGGCGTGCCGTCGCCGGATGACCCTCCGCAGGCGGACAATGCGAAGACGGCAGCCACCAGGGCCAGGGTCAACCCGGCGAATCCACGGCGATACCCGGACGGGATCGGCATGAGCGCACGGAGATGACATGCACCCTGTGCGCGACGGTTCGCCTGACGAGGTCCGTCACTCACAGCTGCGCCATTCGACGATCAGCGAGACGACCCTTCGACCTCGCACATGTGCGATGACGCCCGGGCTTAGGGTCATCGCGCAGTCGGTGTGGTGCATCTCCAGGGCGTAGCCGGTCGCTCCACAACTCACCGTGCTGCAGCGACGTAGAGCTGCCCGCCGCGCAGCAGCACGAGAGCTGCCCGGATGCACGCCGGTCGCCGTGTGCCAGCGCGGATCGGTGAGCCGGGCCGGCTAGAAGGTGCCGCTCCCGCAGGCGTCGGCCACCTCGCCGAACGAGACGAGCGTGACGCTGATGCCGAGCAGGGGCCAGCGCTGGATGCAGGAGCGATATTCATCGTCTGCCTCTTCGGAGGCCGGTGGACCGAACGCCCGGCGGAGTGCCGCAACCGAGTCCGCCGATTCTTGAAAGGGCCCGAAGCCGCTGCGCTTGCCGGTCGGGACGAAGAAACGGCCGGATGCCGACGCCGCGGCCGGGCCGACGAGGGCGAGCACCGTGCACATGCTCGTGATGGCGAGCAACACCACGATCGCCCGCCGAGGCATCCGACATCTCCTTGCGACGATCATCCCGGTCGGTGGGGATCCCGGCTCCACGCACCGGACGCGCTCCCGAGGTCATCCGTGTCCTCCCCTTCTTGTCGAGGCCACCTTTCATGCAGAAGTCCTAGCCTGCACCACGGGCGATCCACCTCACGCGCCGACCCGCGCGAGCGCGACACCGTCCCTCACGGTCTCGACCGCGATCGCCTTGTATCGGCAGGTCCAGTCGATGTCCGCGACGGTGCACCTGTGATGCTCGGCACACTGTCTCTTCGTCGCGACCTTCAACTCGACGCCGCAGCTGACGCGCCTCACCGGGAGCGGCTGCAGGTTGCCGAAGCCGCCGCCGTCGATCGCGTCGGCGGGGTGGGGCACCGGACGAGATCCGAGCCGAGGCGCATCTCGGGTTCGCGCACTGAGAGCGCATCCCCCGAGGCGATGATAGGCCGCGCGGAGGAGGTCCTGCTTTCCTGCTGCTTCCGCGCCCGGCCGTGTGCCTTCCGGTGCTTCGCGGCCGAAGCACACCTTGCCTGCTTCCGCCGGTTCGCGATCTTGTGACAGGCCCTGCGCTTCTTGCTCCCCCTCCTGCCTGCCACGGCCACGCGTGAGGCTGGCGCGCGTGAACTGGTCGCCGCGGAACCCGAGGATGCAGTCTCCGAGCCAGACACCGGAAATGCTGCGAGGCCGACATCGTCGACCGCGACGGCTCCCGAGGCGGCCGAGGACGAGCCGCGAAGGCCGCCGCTGAAGAGCCAGTAGGAATGCGAGGGAAGCCCCTCCACCACGGTGCCGTCGAGGGGTGCGGAGCGCAGGTGCGCGTAGGGACTGGACTCGTTGTCGACGTCCCACTGATCGACCGTCGTGTAGGGCTGGACCCCGCCGAAGACGGTCCAGCTGCTCACCGCGATCGGGGCACCGCCCGCGACCCGATAGACACGGCCGGTGGAGGTGTTGAGGAAGGACCCGTCGGCGGGGTAGGGGCGAAGGTGGGCATAGGGGTTGCCGACGTTGGCGACGTCCCAGCCGTCGACGGCGACAGATGGCCTCGGGCCGCCGATGGAGCTCCAGCTGGACAGGTAGAGGGGCGCGCCGCCCGCTACCACGTAGACCCGGCCGTCGTCGGTGGTGTTGATCAGGGTTCCGTCTGCCGGGTATTCGTGCAGATGTGCGGCCGGATTGCCGGGATTGGCGACATCCCAACCGTCGATCGCCGTGGCCGGCTTGGCGCCGCCGATCGCGCTCCAGTTCGAGACGTAGAGCGGTGCTCCTCCGGCGATCTCGTAGACGCGGCCGTCGTTGGGGGTGCTCACCAGGGTCCCGTCGGCCGGGACGGGTCGAAGATGCGCATAGGGGTTGCCGGCGTTGGCCACGTCCCAGCCGTCGACGGCGACCGAGGCTCGCGGACCCCCGATCGCGCTCCAGCTCGAGACGTAGAGCGGCGCACCGCCGGCGATCTCATACACGCGGCCGTCGTTGGTGGTGTTGATCAGCGTCCCGTCGACGGGGTATTCGCGGACATGCGCGGCCGGGTTGCCGGGGTTCGCCACGTCCCAACCGTCGATCGGGATCGTCGACTTCGGGCCACCGAGGGCCGACCAGCTCGAGACGTAGAGCGGCGAACCCCCCGCGAACACATAGACGCGCCCGTCGTTCGTGGTGTTGACCAGGGTCCCGTCGGCCGGGTAGGGGCGAAGCGAGTCGAACTGCTGCTGGCTGATCGCCGTCACCGGCTGCGGTCCGCCGACCGCGTTCCAGCTGCTCACGTAGAGGGGCGCGCCGCCGACGATCTTGAAGACTTCACCGTGGCCCGATACCTGCACGTAGGACCCTTCCCCGATCCCGCCGCCGGCGCTTCCGGTCCAGTAGCGGACGGCACCGTCGAAGCCGAGTTCGTTTTCGATCGCGGCGAGGCTCCGTAACTGGACCCCGTCGCCATAGATCCCGAACGCGGTGTTCGCGTCCCACATCATCCCGTTGCCGGCGTAGATCCCGACGTGGTGGAAGTCGGCCCCGTTGAAGCCCGGCCCGAAGAAGACGAGGTCGCCGGGCTGCAGATTGGCCCTGCTGACAGCGACCCCGCCGGACACGTGGTCCATACCGGCGCCGTGGGGCAGCGCGACCCGCCCGCCGGTACCCTGGTAGACCGCGTACATCGCAAGGCCGCTGCAGTCGAAGGTCGCCGGCTTGCCTCCGCAGGCAGTCGGGCCGCTTAGGCTCCCGCCCGGTTCGCAGTACGGGACCCCGGCCTTCGACGCGGCGGCCGCGACGATAGCTTCCCCCTGCGTCTCGGCGCTCGCCATCTGGGTGGGGATGAGGAGGAAGGAGCCGAGGCAACACACGGCGACCAGGACGCTGGTCGCACACCATCTCCTTTTCACCGCGAGACGCTGCAGCAGGCAGCCGATTCGCTTCACTTCATCCCCCCCCGAGAGACGAGCAGTTGACTGGTACGCCTCCGAACCCTAAAGGGGACCCGGTCGATCAGGTTGTGGCCATCCGGCCAGGTTTCGCGTGTTTATCGGTAATTCGGTACGGGTGGGAGCGAATTTCGATTAGGCGGCCGGTCCACGCCCCTTGACGGGAACGATCGAACCCACTTCGTGAGCCGAACGGGTGGTATCCGGGTCACGCCCGCGCTGGCTCATCCGGACCGCTGTCGGAAGGAGCGAGGCACTGGGGTTCACAGGGCAGCGCGGGCCGACGCGCCAACCCGAGCGGCCTGGCGAGAGTGTGCGGTCACGAACGGATATCTCGGCGGCAATGACTTTGTTTTGGCCCACGTGAGCGTCCCGATCCATGAAAGACTGAACTTCCGGTGTCTGGTCTCGCGCCGGATCGAGATCGCCTTCGAGGACGAGAGGAGCGTCGGGTGTCGGATCACAGAGCCCTCCGACCGAGGGTCATCCGGATGGGCAGTCTTCTCGTGGCCCTCTTGTGTATGGGCGGCCTGGTCGCGGTCCAGGCGGCCAGCGGCCGTGCGGTCGAAGGCACGGCAGAATTCTTGGTGCGGACCGGGCACACGAAGAGCGTCGGATGTGGCATGTACGACGAATCCCCACTGAATCCGAGCGTGATCTGCCAGCGCGTCACCCGCCGCCATCAGTCGAAGGCGACGCTTCGTCCGGACGGCTCGGTGGTCCTTTGCCGCAGTCATTCGATCGAATCGAAACGATGCGGCCTGGGGAATGCGGGCGTGTTCATCCCGACCTACGGACCAGGCAAGAAGGTCACGGCCGGCCGCTTCTCCTGCCGGGTCGTCGCCAGCGGGGCGCGCTGCATCGTGACCGCCACCGGAAAGGGCTTCATCCTGAGAGGGCGTCGGCTTCACGGGATCGGCGGCGCGGAGGTGACCTGGCATTGAGATCGTCCGCGCCGCCTTCGTCGACGCCGGGGGACCACTGCGACCGGTGAAGCTCATCGTGTGCACCTGTCTGACGGCGGGCGCCGCGCTTGCGGTCTGCCTGCCTGTCGCGTCGGCGTGCGCCCGACCCGCGCCCGATCGCCTGCAGGCGCGGCAACACGCCAGGGCACACGTGAGGTGGCCGGGCTTCCGCGGTGTGAAGTTCGGGGAACCCTTGTTGGCCGCCGCGAGGAAGGTCCACGGCACGGTGGGGTCGGATGAGCCCCGCTCCGACGCGCGATTCCTGAACTACCCAGGCGAGCTGGTCGCGATCAACGGCTCGCTCGGCGCCGACGGCTACCGGTCGGGAGGGACGGTCGGCAGCTTCCAGGCCTTCTCAGAAGGCGTGATCTTCCCGCATCACACGTTCGTGGGCGAGTCGCTCACCCGATTCAGGCGCTCGCTCGGAACGGTGCGCGCCCGGAGAAGCCGGAGCAGAACGCCGCCACCGGCTATTACCTCGTCGGGCCGCGCGGGCGGACGCTGTGGGCCTGGGGTACCGGCAGCACCGGGGTGGTCGCGATCGGGATCGCCGAATCACTCGCCGGGGCAGAAGCGGACTGGGGCTACGAGGGGTGAGGGCGTAGCTCCGCCGTCCGGCCGCTCAGCCCGGCTCCCCGAACTGCACCGCCTTGCGCTCCTTCGTGCAGCGGATGATGTCTCCTGGGGACGGGTTGCCCGGATTGGCCGGATGAGCGTCACGGCAGACGTAGCCCTCCACGCGACAGCCACCCTCGGAGGCCGGGTTGCACGGCCCCAGCCGGGCCTTGTAGACGATTGGGCGCCCCTTCCTGCAACTGACGTTCGTCGCCTGGAAAGGGAGCGGGACACCGCCCTCCGCCCCGTGGGGCAAGGAGCACTGGATCGTCCTGCTCGCAGCCGCCGGCGGTGGGGTCGCCGTCAGGACCAGGCAGGCAAGGACGGCGAGGGCGACGGTCGCGAGGGCAGAGCGTGAGCTCAGGGACATCGACACTCTCCAAGTCGATCGGTGGCAGGTCGGGCGGATGATGGCCTGCGGCCGGTCCTGAGGTCAAGTCGGGAATCATCTGGTGGTGCCTTGGCCGGACGCTGGCACGTTCAGCGCCATGGCGCTCGGGGAATTCGGCTGACGACCGACATCCACGTTCGTCGGGATCCTGATGCTGCTGATCCTGCCGATGCTTACCGTCGCCGTCCCCGGAAGCCTCAGCACGACAGAAGAAGACCTGGGTCGCGATCTACCCATGGCTCGATCAACCAGGGGTCGACGCGCACTACTACCGCCGCCCGCACCGCTTCCATCTCACATCTGCCGATTCGGGCATCACCTTCAGTTCGCTCCGCTGGCGGCACTGGGGTGGTCCGAAGGCGATCGCCTCCGGTCGGGCCTGGGGCTGTGGCGAAGGCGGCCCGGAAGGGTTTCGCTGCCACGCCGGGCGCGTGCGGTTGGTCGCGGATCGAATCGGTGCGTGTCCGACCGGCGGGGACCAGTACCAGCACCTCGTGGTTCATGCGCCGTTCTACGACGGGCGCCTCGACATCCCGGTGGCCCCGGTGAGTTGTGGCCCGCCGTAAGGATGGGAGTCAGGCACCGTTGGTTCGTCGTCCCGCATCCTTGGGTTACCCTCCGGTCATGAGACGTGCCTTGTTCGGCCTAGTCCTCGCGGCCTTCCTTGGCTCTGCCGTCGCTCCTGCAGGCGCGACGAACGTGCATTACCCATACGGGCCGGAATACCGTCACTGCGGCGAGCTCGGCAACAGTTCGATCTACGTCTCCGCCGACGGCCTCACCTGTACCCACGCGCGGCTGATCATCAGTGAGTTCCGTTTCGCCCCACGGGACCGCGTGCATCACCACGGGCCGGAGAACTACACCGGCTGGTGGACGCTCGAGCGCTATCCGGGGTGGAAGTGCCATGAAGGCACCGGCGGGGGCGGCTGTGAGAAGGGCAGTCAGCAGGCCGCCTTCAGCACCCTCTGACGGCCGGCGGCGCCTCGAGCGCGGGTGTACGGTCGGGCCGTTACCGCCTTTTGGGGAGAGTTAGTGTGAAAAATGAAGGAACTGGCCCTTTCGGCTGTTTCGTCGTCGCGATCCGGTTATACGCTGCCGCCGTCTGAGTAGGCAAGGCGGCTCGACCGGAAGGTGTGTCGGTGCTCGGCTCGCCGCTAGGGAGGACGGCGGTCCGTGTCACACAGCAGGTCACAGGGGTTCCTGGTCATGCCTCGTCGTCGACGTATCGCCCTCATGGCGCTCCTCGGCTGTCTCGTCCTCTGCCCACCTCTTCTGTCCAGTCGCCCGGCAGGCGCCACGCCGGCCACCAGATCCTGCGGCCATGCCCTGGTCTCGACGGTCACCGAACGGGTCGAGCTCTACTTCCGCACGCGGCACACCGGATGCGGAGTCGCGAAGGGCGTCGTACGGCAGTACTTCCATCGTGCGCCTGGCGAATGCGTCGGCTCCGGATGCTTCATCACCTTGCCGTCGCGGTGGCGCTGCCACACCGCCCCCGGCGAAGTCTCCGAGAAAGAGGGCCCTGTGGCGCAGTGCACCCGCGAGCGCGGACGCCAACGGATCCTGACGTCTCGTTTCGCCCACAGAGGCTTCGAACCCGCGTGGCTCGTGCGGAGGGGAGGTCCCGCCCGCCTGCCGAAGATGCTCTACCCGACGCTCGACTACGGCAGCCGCTCTGGAGGGACGCTCTGGCATGGGTGGATCAAGCCTCATCGCTGGGATGACGGCGACGACGTGGTCGTCCTCCACGCTCGCTGGCTCTCGTGGAGCCCACGGCGGGCGGTGGCGCGCGTGCGCGTCGTCATCGCCGGCAGGCGAGGGCGTGGCAGGGTCATCCTGAGCGACCCTGGATATTGCCGCGCGGCGCACACGTACGGCTACCTCAGGGAAACCGATCGCGGCGGGCCCTGGGGCCGGGGCGGCACGGTCGACGTGCGAGAACAGTGTGAACCACCCGGGCCGGTGGGCCGGATCGCCTCAGTCCTCCATCGACCGAATGGTCTGCCCACCCTGAACGACGGCCGGGACTTCCGGGTGAAGCCGGCGACGCTCTCCGGCTGGACCTTCGACGGCAGCCAGGTGTTCGGCGGGCCGAGCGACAATCCACCGCACGGCTATTACCCCGGTGGAAGCGTTGGCAGGATCACCTGGAAGTCCTGGACCGACCGCCATGCGCACCGGCGAAGGCGTGGTCTGGACCGACGACTGCGAACCCTCGTGCAGGAACGGCAGATGGCAGCCGTCTCCGACCCTCGTGACCGCATATAGCCCACGCCGACGCACCTTCCAGCGGATGCGCTTCGTCTGTGATTGCGATGAACCGGTAGGCACCCGCGCACGCCTCCGCCTCAAAGGCGAACTGCCACCGCAGTGGGAAATCGTCCGCCAATGGTGACGGGACGTCAGGTGCTCGGCGCGGTCGCGAAGGGCATCCTTGCGCTCGCCCTGCTGCTCGTGATCGCCTCCGGCCTCGCGGCCTGTGGCGGCTCGGGCTCGGCGGACACCGGGGCGAGTGAACTCGCCCATCAGCAGGAACTCGCCGAAGCCCGCCGACAGGGCGCACAGGATGCCCGGCAGGCGACGCAGATCGAAGCCCTGGAACGGGAACTGCACGCGGTGAAGCGGCACGCGGCGTCCGCCGGTCAGGCGAACCCTCGTCCGCAGGAAGCTCCCGCAGATGAGCAGCCGGCGACCGAATCCTCGTCAGGCGACTGGCCGCGAGGCTCGGGATTCACGGCGATCCTGGCGTCGCTCTCATCGGAGGCCGAAGCAAGCGAAGTCGAGGCCGAAGCCACGGGGCGTGGCCTGGACGCGGGCATCCTCTACAGCAGCGACTACAGCTCCTTGCGGCCCGGATACTGGGTCGTCTTCTCGGGGGACTTCCCCGATGACCGCGGGGCCGAAGCCCGAGCCTCCCATGCCCAAGAACTCGGTTACCCGGATGCGTATCCCAGGTTCGTCGCCCCCTGACCTGCATCGGGGCCGCCGGTGGACCCTCCGGGGGAGGAGCTCCGGCGAGCACTACGCCCGCCTCGTTGCGAATATCCGTGCCCGGTCGCGAGCCGTGCCGACGATCGGCGCGCTGATCCTGGGGGTCGTCGCGTCGATCGCCCTCGGCGGATGCGCCGGCGGGACGGTCCGCGAACCGGCGTCGGCTCGGGCAGCAGGGACGTCGTCATCCCGGCATGACGGAGCTACCGACCCTGACGGCCACCGTGCCGCCGTCACCTTCGCGGCGGTCGGCGACACGATGCTCGGCGACTACCCCGAGCTTCCCCCGGACCCGGGCTCGTATCTGGACCACGTCAAGGGGCAGCTGAAGGCCGATGCCGTCTTCGGCAACCTCGAGGGGACGCTGACCGACGTCTCCGACTCGCCCAAGTGCGGCGGCGCCGCATCCGGCACCTGTTACGCCTTCCGGACGCCGCCGAGCTATGCGGGCGATCTGGCCGCCGCGGGCTTCACGGTGATGAACAGCGCCAACAACCATTCCTATGACTTCGGTCAGGCGGGGCTGGAGCAGACGACCGAGGCGCTGCACCATGCCGGGATCGCCCAGGACGGGCTGCCGAACAAGGTGACGGTGGTGGAGGCCGGAGGGGAGAGGGTCGCCTTCGTCGGCTTCGCGCCATACGCCCAGACCGGCTCGCTGCTCGACCTGCCGCAGGCGCGCCGCATGATCCACTTTGCGGCCCGGCGCTCCCCGATCGTCGTCGTCGCCATCCACGCCGGTGCCGAGGGCTCCGACGCCCAGCACGTGACCGGGGAAGAGGAGTACTACCTCGGCGAGGACCGAGGCAACCCGGAGGCGTTCGCGAGGATGGCGGTCCGCGCCGGCGCCGACCTGGTGCTCGGGTCAGGGCCCCACGTCCTGCGCGGGATGGAGATCCATCACCACCGCCTGATCGCCTACAGCCTCGGCAACTTCTCCGGCTTCCACAACTTCGCCACCGAGGGGGTGCTCGGCACCTCGGCGGTCCTGCACGTCACTCTCGGCCGGGACGGTGAATTCAGATCGGGCCGGATCACGTCGGTGCGGCTGGTCGAAGCCGGGCAGCCTGTCCCCGACCCGAGCGGCGAAGGTGCCCGGCTGATCGGCGAGCTCTCTAGAGAAGACCTCGGATCTGGCGGCGTCCGAGTCGGCGCGGACGGCAGGATCCTGGGGAGTTGACCGTTCGGGGTCGGAGGCTCGAGATGAGCACGTGCAGCAATGATCGAGAGAGAAGGGACGCCGTATGAGAAAAGATCGACCGTCGGTGAACGCTGAACGACGACGGGGGTGGAACCTGCCGCGTATCGCTTTCTACCTTGCCGGGGCTATGTTGGTGACGCTGCCGTTCTCGGCGACCGCCTCTGCGGCGCCGGTCGGCGTCGTATCGGTCAGTTGCGGCGCGCTACATGGTTGCCCGCTGACCAAGCCCGCCGCGTGGATGCCGGACCGCCTCCCCGAAATGGGATACAGCCTCGAATTCAAGTCGATCCGATGGCGGGGATGGGGTGCCCCGACGGCGCACGGACGCGCGACTGCGGTGGCGTGTCCCGACGGCGCCCCAAGCGACGGCTCCGACTGCATCGAATCCGGCGCGTCGTTCGTCGTCTACGACGAGGGATGGGCGCCGGTCGGCACGCGGCATGTGTACCGCTGCCTATGGATCAGGCAGGTCGAACCATCACTGATGGCTCAGATACCTACCGACATCAGCGCGTACGACACCGTCGGTGGCGCGGTGCATTGCCGGGCACGAGCATGAACCACGGGACGCTGCGCGAACCCGGTGACGTGGCGGCAAGAGGTCTCCGGCGACTCGTCTTGGCATGCCTCACCCTTGTCGGCCCCCTGGGCCTGCTCGCCACCACGCCCGTCGCCGCCGCCACGCGACCTCCGATCGTCAAGGCTTGCGGCGCGATCCATGCGAAGGGGAAGCGGCAGAAGGTGGACATCGCCGAAGCTCGTGGTGACGTGTCGCACAGTTGCTCCGCAGCCCGCGCGGTGATGCGCCGCTTCATCCCTCACTCGGCGCCTTATGGCGGCCCGAACAACACCGAGGTGAAATTCAGGGGCCGGATCTTCGGCTGCTACGTGTCGCGGCCGGACGGCGAAGGCTGGAACTACCACCCCCTGTGGTCCTCCTCGAGCGGCGATACCTACATCGACTACGGGGCCGGGCGTCGCTTCTGATGCTCATGGGAGATCCAAGGGCCTGCACCGCCCTCCCGTGCGGCGCCTCAGCCGAGTTGATCCAGGGGAAGCCAGGCAGGCTGCCCGTCTTCGTCGAACTTCTCACCCAGCTTCTCGTAGTGGTTCCGCATCGGCCTGACGCTGCCCGTCGTCGAGTCATGGTTCCGAACGTGGGTGAATCGGATACCCATGTAGAGGAATTCGCCATTGGCCCACTCTCCCAGGGACACCCGGACGTGGGCGGTTATGTGTCCTCCCGCCAGTGCCGCGTAGGAGGAGCCCTCACCGGTGGCCGAGCGCATGTGCCAACTCGACCAGCGGAGGGTGAGGGTACCGCCGAAGTCGTCGCTCAGGTAGATGTGCCTCGGACTGACCTTGTACACGCCGACGGAAGCGCCGCAGCCGGGCGAGCACCTGGTGGTCACGAGCACCCGCGTCTTGGGCGGACGGGACGCGGCTGCCGTCAATCCCGGGGAGATGATGCCCGGGGTGGCCCAGACCGCCAGAACCGCGATTACCGCCCTGAACTTCACCGGGCTCCTTCCCAAGGCCTCGATCGACTCGCGCATCCTAGGCAGGAGGCCCGCTCGAGGTCAACTCGTTCGTCTTCTTGACCACCGACCCTGAGCCGTGGTCCTGAGCCGTCCCTTTGCCCGTGTGGCTCAGGGTGTTCGTTTCTTCGGCAGGGTCCTTGGATCGTTGGGTCATCGCCTTCTTCCCTGGCGTCACCGAGCTTGGTGCCGGTCGGGAGCGCCTTCTTCGTCGCCTCCTGGGACGGCGGAAGTCCCTGACGGTTACGCCATCCCCGACAGGGTCGTCGCCTGCATGCACCCCGTCAGGCGCATCGACGCGCTCGACACCGAGGGCGAAACGCCCCAGTCGGACAGTGAGGATCGACTGGATCAGGATCCGCGAAGTCGGCTGGCGTTGATCAGCCTTCGATGTGCGGTGTCGAGCGAGGTCGACGTTGCCACTCCGCAATATCAGGCATCGCTCTCGACTAATAGTCGCAGAAGCGAGCCGTTCCACTCCTTCCCGGTCGTGCCCTGCCCGTAGATTGACGCCCGTCAGGGGAGCATCCGAAGTCGACGGATGGCGTCGGCGAGAACGAGGAGGTCCAGTCGATGAAGAAGATACCGGTCGTGGTCGTGCTCTTGGTGTCCCTGGTCGCGACGTCCTCGGCACAGGCCAACTTCCAGGGAGGCGGCAAGAAGCCGAGCGAAGCGGCGACGATCGGATGGGGCCAGCATTACGTGGGCGAACTCGACAATCACAAGGAAAACGCCAACTACCTCAGTGCGGGCGGGTACGAGGTTTCATTCTGGCGCGTCCCTGCAGTCAGCACCCGGGACCAGTTGGTCGTCAACTGGCAGAGCGTCCCGACCAAGTCCGGCTCCTTCCCCGTGTACATGTACTTCGTCCAGGGTGTGAACGACAGCAACTGGGGCGAACTGTTCGAACGAAGGGAAAGAGGCTTCGAATTGTCGGGCAGCGGAACCGCGGCCTCCTCGGTGACGGTCCAGGACAGCGACGCCGGCGGCAGCAGCTATCTCGAGTTCGTCAGCCGCGCCTCCACCGGCGTCGGGGAAGGGACCCAGGAAACTTTCCAGTACAACTTCACGGTCGAACAGCCCCGCCACTACCTGAGCATGACCCTCGCCCCGTTCACCGAAGTGCCCGCGAACGGAATCGTCAGCGCCTCGGTCACCAAGTCCGACGGCTCACCGGCTCCTGATGGCCTGACGTTCGGGTTGACGGTCCGGTGGACCGGGGGAGGGACGGCGACCTACACGGGCACCAGCGCCGGCGGAAACGTCGCATTCCAGCTCGCCCTCCCGGAAAGCGTCTACAAGAAGAGCGCGAGCTTCATCGGCGGGCGAGGAGCCGACGGCGAATATCAGGCGGTCGAAACGCCGGTGACCCGCGCCAAGGTCTCAGAACCGCCACCACCACCGGCACCCCCCGTGGTCAAGAAGCCGCTTCATAAGGCGTGCAAGAAGGCCAAGTCACGGGTGCGGGTGATCGGGCGCCTCTATCACCGCACGGCGGCGCATTGGCAGGAGGCCCGGGGGATCGAGCGGGTGAAGCTCCACCGTCGCGCCAGGACCCTCCACGCGAAGCTCCGTCGCGCAAAGGCTCGCGCCAAGGTGGCCTGCGCGTGAGCCTGCGGTCCGGCACCGATCTTCCGAGGCGAACCCGTGTGCGGGCTGCGACGGCGGCATTGGCACTGCTGGCCCTGTGGCTGGCGGTGCCGGCCGGGAGCTCGGCGACCAGCGCGTCGGACTGGGGCCCGGGGTACAAGCCATGTGGGAGCTTTCGCGCCGAGTACAAGATCCAGGTCTTCGCCAAGGACGTCAGCTGTGCCAAGGCGAGGCGGATCCAAAAGGACTACTGGCTCGGGCCACCCAGCGGGCAGGTGGAAGTCCATCGCCGTCACGGTCCCCAGGTCGTCTTGTTGAAGCGCTTTCCGGGCTGGAGATGCTTTTCCGGCACCGGAGGAGGAAGCTGCACGAAGGGTCGAAGGGTCGCCGCCTACTCGGACATCTGAGGCAAATCCGCCGCCGAGAGAGGCGCTTCAGTCGGGTCTGACCTTCCACCGAGCGTCGAGAAGAGCAATTCACCGCCATATGACAGGCTCGGCGGAACGGTGACCCGATGACGAAATGGAAGCTGGGGCTGCTCGCGCTTCTCGTCTGCGCGCTGACCGCCGTGGTGGTCGACGCGGCACTCGGCGGCGGCAGCGACGGCGGCAACTCCACCGTCACCCGCGTGATCAAGGTCGTGCACCCGGCGCAGTTGCCGGCGCGCCAGGAACCCGTGACGAGGGTGCCGACCAAGTCGGCCACGCCGAAGCAGATGCCGCCAGCGACCAAGACGCCGCCGCGCAAGAGCCTTCCCCTCGAGGGGAAGACGATCAGCGTCGACCCCGGCCACAACGGCGGCAACTTCACCCACCCGGAAGCGATCGCCCGGCCGGTCCCGGCGGGCGCGAACGGGACGACCAAGCCATGCAACACGACCGGCACCGAGACCGACGATGGTTCCCTCACCGAGGCCCAGTTCAACTGGGACGTCGCACAGGACCTGGTCCCCCGACTGAAGGAACTGGGGGCGAGGGTGGTGCTGACGCGCCACTCGAACCAAGGCGTCGGGCCCTGCGTCGACGAACGTGCCGGGATCGCCAACCGCGCCCACGCTTCCGTGGACCTGGCGATCCATGCCGACGGCAACCTTGCCGAAGGCGCCCACGGCTTCGACGTCATCCACCCCTCGGCGGCGGAATCGGTGGCGCCGGGGATGGTCGCGCCCTCGTTGCAGCTCGCCGAAGCAGAGAGGAACGCGCTGGTGGAAGCCGGAGTGCCGCCCGCCGACTACGTCGGGGAAGACGGGCTCGACGAACGCTCCGACCTCGCGGGCCTCAACCTCGCCAAGGAGCCCGCGGTCCTGGTCGAGCTCGGCAACATGCGCGAACCCGAAGAGGCGGCGAAGCTCGAGGACCCGGCCTACCGGCGGAAGTTGGCCGACGCTCTCGCCGCCGGGATCGTCGTCTTCCTCTCCCGCAACTAGTTGGACGGTGCTCGGCGACAAGGGCCACGCCGGCGAGGGGAAGTTGGAGATCGGCGTGCGGATCGTCTGTCGCCCGCGCCGGTACTGGATCGGGCGGCCGGATTTGAACCTGACCTGACCGTTGAACCCGGCGATGGGGTGCAGCGGCTTGTCGCTGATCACCGGGGCGTTCACCTCGAGGACGATCTGTTCGGCCGCCTCACAGGGGACTCCCTCCTGGCGCTCACGAAGGCGCAGTCCTGGCAGGCGGCCCTGTCCCATTGCAAGGCCGGCTCTACCTTTGTCGTAGGTGTCATGCCTCTGGCCCCGCCTATATCGTCGCGGTCCGGATGAGCTACCAGGACCCCCGTGGCAGGCGCCAGGAAGATCGCTTCTGGGACGACGGAGGTGGTACGCCCGGATGGGCGACGATCGTCGCCGTCCTCATCGTCGCGGCAGGCCTCGGAGCCGCGATCGCCATCTTCGCCTCGCGCAGCGGCGGGAGCTCTACCGAGGCGGCGAAGACGGTGGTCATCACCAAGACCTCGCCGCGCAAGCAGCACCCTGACGAACAGCACATGACCGACGTGATCCCCAGTCACGAACGCGCCAAGGCTCCCGCGGCCAGCTCGCTGACCAAGAAGGAAGCCGAAGAAAACACGGGCCAGTCGGTGAGCGGCGGGGGCGGGGGCAGGCTCCTTGGGCCCGGCGCACATTCGTCGTTCGAAGCGATGGCGGCGGGCCTCGGCGCTCAGGTCGGCCTCGCGGTCGAGCCGCTGGGTTCCGAAGAAGTGACCGAATTCGGAAGCCTGCTCGGGTCGGGTCATGCCTGGAGCTCGATCAAGCCGGCGATCCTCTCCACGGTGCTGAAGGAACAGGGCGGATCGTTGGGGCCCGAAGAAGAAGCCTGGGCTGAGGGCGCGATCACCGCCTCCGACAACGAAGACGCCGCTGCCCTCTTCCACACGATCGAAGGGCGCCAGGGAGGCCTCGACGGCGCCAGCGCGGCCGTGGGGGAGACGATCCACGAAGGCAGCAGCGGGAGCACCGTGGTCGCAACCGCACCGCCGCCTGCCGGAGCGGTGTCCACCTACGGCCAGACCGATTGGCCGGTGGGCGAAGCGGTGCGCTTCTACCACGGGCTCGCCACCTGCAGGGTGCCCGGCACCTCCTACATCGAGGGCCTGATGGAAAACGTGATCGGAGAACAGCGCTGGGGACTCGGGCAGGCCGCCTTCCCGTCGAGCCCACGCGTGGGGATGAAGGGTGGTTGGGGCCCCGACACCGAAGCCGGCGGTGGCTACCTGGTGCGCCAGTCGGGATTCGTTCAGAGCAAGGAAGGCGGCATCGCCGTCGCGATGATCGCCATCGACGAATCAGGCAGCTATCCGGCCGGAGCCGAAGACCTATCGACGATCGCCCGGTGGCTGGCCCGTGAACTGAAGGGCTACGGGCCCGCCTACCACGGCTGCACGGGCTAGGTCAGCCGCCGAAATAGACGACCCCGCCTTCTTCGTCGGTGCAGGTGATCGGCTCGGTTTCGTCCTTGCAGAAGAAGGTGAGGGTCGCCCCGGTTTCGTTGTCCTTGGCGAAGAGGTCGCCGCGGTGTCCGCCTTCGTAGTCATCGTGGATCTGGGCGCCGATCGCGCAGCTCGTGCCTTCGACCGTGTAATCGCCGCCGCCACACTGCCTCGGACCGCCGTACTGGGCGCCCCCGCCACGTGCCACTCCCTGGGCGCCGCCTTCGCTCTTGGCCGGCTCTTCGGGCGCTTCCACGACCCTTTCGATCGTCGTCGTCGGACCCGCGCCCGAGCCGCCGGGGGAAAGGATGAAGGCGAGGGCGACGAGGATGCTGGCGGCGGCGATGGCGCCCACGATCACAGTGGCGGCGCGCATCTAGTAGACGCGCACGGCCTGCATCGGGAAGGTCACGAGGGCGTCCTTGCCTCCGCTGCATTCGACGAAGTCGGAGTCGTCGTAGCAGTCCATCCCGAAGGTCTTGCCGGTCTCTTCGGAATAGGCTTCGACGTAGTAATAGCCTGATTCGCCGTTGCTCTGGTATTCGTCGGCATAGGCTTCGAAGACGTTCTCGGCGAACGGACAGCTGGTGACTTCGTTGACGTAGATGTTCGAGTCACAGGCGACGGTCGCCGCGCCTCCGCCGTTGTATTCGGGTTCTGGTTCCGGCGTCGGTTCGGGTTCGACGTGGGGCGCGGGTTCCGTGTTCTGGCCGCTGGCCTTCGCCGAGCCGAAGTAGACGGCGGCGTCGTTGCCGCCGGTGCAGGCGATGAGGCCCGTCCCCTTGCAGGCCATCGCGTACGTCTTGCCCGTGACCGGGCTGTAGACGGAGATGTTCTTCGCCCCGTCGGCTTCCGCGTAGGCGGACTGCGCGTTTTCGGCGAACGGGCAGCTGGTGTGTTCGTTCACCCACAGTTCCGATGCCCCAGGGCACGATTCCGAGCCGGCCGGAGGCGTCGCCGGCTTCGGCTGGTGGTGGGAGACGTGCTTGACCGGTTTCGTCGTCTGCGCTTTCGAGGTCGTCTGGGCGACGGTCCTCGAGGCGGGCGAGGTTTCCTTGGTGAAGACCCCGGATGCGGCGAGGACCGCCGCGGCGATCCCGCAGACGGCGACGATGCCGATCACGATCAGGGCGACCGGGCTGCCGGAGCGATCACGTTGATGTGGCTGGGGTGGCGGGGTGGCGTAGCCGTAGGGCGCCGGGGTCTGGCCGGCGGCGCGGGGAGGAGGCGGGGTGGCGGGCCCGATCGCGGTGGCGGCGTGGGTCGCGCCCATCACCGCGGTCGGGTCGCTGTCTCCCGTCGAGGCCTGGGCCCCGGCAAGGGCCTCGGCGAACTCCCGGCCCGAGGCGAAGCGCTGGTCGGGATCGATGGCGAGCGCCTTGACGAAGAACCCGTCGTAGCGATGCCCGAGGGCCGGGAGGACGTTGCTCACCAGGGGGCGCTCATCCTGGGCGTGGGCCCAGCGCACGGCCAGCTCGTTCTCCCCGGTGAAGGGACGTTTGCCGGTCAGTATCTCGAAGGTCAGGCAGCCGAGCGAGTAGAGGTCGCTCCGCGGCCCCGCTTCCTTGCCCTGGATCTGCTCGGGCGCCAGGTAGCCCGTGGTGCCGACGGTCGAACCGGTGCGGGTCAGCGCCTCGAGGGCCTCCGGCGGCTTGGCGACCCCGAAGTCGGTCAGGTAGGCGTGGTCCTCACCGCCGACCTCCCGGAGAAGGACGTTGGCGGGCTTGACGTCGCGGTGGACGAGGCCCGAGGCCTCATGGACCGCGTCGAGGGCGCCGGCCAGCTGCCCGCCGATCGCGACGGCGCGTTTCGGCGTCAGCCGCCCGGAGCCGTCGAGGACCTGGCGCAGGTCGGAGCCGTCGATCCACTGCATGACCAGGTAGAGGCGGCCGTCCTCGTCGCCGACGTCATAGACGGTGACGACGTGCGGATGGTCGACGGAGGCCGCGAGCTTCGCCTCGCGCAGGAAGCGTTCGCGGTATTCGGGCTCGGCGGCGATCTCGTCCTTGATCACCTTCAGTGCCACGTCTCGGTCCAGCGACCGCTGCCGCGCCTTGTAGACGACGCCCATGCCTCCGGCGCCGGCGACCTGGACGATCTCGAAGTCCCCGAACTTGTCTCCGGCCTTCAGTTCCTCTGTCATGGCGTGCCTTTTCTCACTCCCCTTGGATGGCTGCGCGAGCGCAGACTACTCGTATATCTGCTTAACGGTGGAACGGAAGCGGTCCGTTCGAGCGACATCCGTCCATGCGACGATGCCCGCGTGACCGGGCCGCGGCCGTCCTCGGGAGATCGGTGGGAGATCGAGGTCTCCGGGATGCGGCTGGCACTCGAGGGAGTGCTCGAGATCGGCCGCGATCCGTCCTGCGCCGTCCCTCTCGACGACGAGCAGGTCTCATGGCGCCACCTGCGGATCGAGCCGAAGAACGGTCAGGTCGAGGTCGTCGACCTGGAATCCAGCAACGGCACCTTCCTGAACGCCCAGCGGATGGACCCGGGGCCGGTCTACGTCTCGACCGACGCCCTGATCCAGATGGGCTCGACCCGGGTCCGCCTGCGTCGGGCGACCCCGTCGACGGCCGAAGAGCGCGGCCGCTTCCGGCGCGTGCACTTCCGCAATCGCGCGCTGCGGATCGGCCGCGCGCCCGACAACGACGTCGTCCTCGAGGAGCCGAACGTCTCCTGGCACCATGCCGAGTTCCGCCCGGGGCGCGCGCCGACGATCGTCGACCTCGGATCACGCAATGGCGTGCGGCTCGACGGTCGGCTGATCCGCGGCGAGGAGCCGCTGCGGCCCGACGCGGTCGCCGGTATCGGCCCGTATGCCCTGCGCCTCGACGGCGGCGAGCTGGTGATCTCAGACGAGCACGGCGCGCGGCTCGGCGCCGCAGGCGTCTCGGTGGACGTCGGCGAGCGGCGGATCCTGCAGCCCACCTACCTGAGCGTGGCTCCGGGTGAGTTCGTCGCCTTGATCGGCGCCAGCGGCTCGGGGAAGACGACGCTCCTCAAATGCCTCGCCGGCGTGAAAGACCCGAGCTCGGGGCAGGTGCTCGTCGGCACCGATCCGATCGACCTGCGACTGACCGAAGTCGGCTACGTGCCGCAGACCGATGTCCTTCACGACCGGCTCTCGGTGCGGGAGACGCTGATGTACACGGCGCGGCTGCGCCTCCCCTCCGACACGAGCAGGGAGGAGTGCGCGGTCGCCGTCGAGGAGGTGCTCGCGGAGCTCCGCCTGACCGAGCACGCCGAGACCAACGTCGAGAAGCTCTCCGGCGGACAGCGCAAGCGCCTCAGCTGCGGGGTCGAGTTGATCGGCAAGCCGTCGACGGTGCTGCTCGACGAGCCGACCAGCGGCCTCGACCCGCCCCTTGAGCGCCACCTGATGTCGACGCTGCGTCGTCTCTCCGACGGTGGGCGCGGGATCGTGGTCGTCACCCACGCCACCTCGAGCCTCGCCCTCTGCGACACGGTCGCGGTGATGGGGGAAGGCGGGAACCTGCTCTTCAGCGGCTCGCCGAGGGAATGCCTCGAGCACTTCAACGTCGGCAACTACGACGAAATCTACGGCGCCGCCGAGCTGGTCACCCCTCCGGCGCCATCGCCGGCGGGCCCCCAGCCGGAAAGGCCGCGAGGGTCCGGCCTCTCCCTTCTCGCCGGGCGCTCCCTCCTCCGCCAGTCGGGGACGCTGATCGGACGCTACGCCCACACCCTCGGCCGCGACCGTCGCACGATCGGGGCGCTGCTCGGGCAGGCGCCGTTGATCGGCCTCCTGCTCGCCCTTCTCTATCCCCGCGATGTGCTGGCGCTGCCGGACACCTCGCCGACGCGGAGCGCGCAGTTCATGTTCCTCCTCGTCACCGCCGCTCTCTGGCTGGGCCTGATCGACTCCTGCCGGGAGATCGTCCGCGAGCGGGCGATCATCCTGCGCGAGCTCGCGGTCGGGGTGCGGCTCGATGCCCAGATCATCGCCAAGGCGACCATCCTGTTCGGCATCGCCGCGGTGCAGTGCCTGCTCCTCCTCGCCGTGGTGGCGGCGCTCCGTCCCTTCCACGTCTCACTCGCGCACTACGGCGAGATCCTCGGACTCCTGATCCTGACCAGCTGGGCGATGGTCGGCCTGGGCCTCCTGGTCTCCACCGTCGCTCGCAGCGTCGACCAGGCGACGAGCGTGATCCCCCTCCTCCTGATCCCGCAGCTCCTCTTCGGTGGGGCATTGGTCGCGCTCGACCGGATGGGCGCTGTGATCAAGGTCCTCGCCGACCTCACCGTCAGTCGCTGGGCGTTCGCCGGCGTCGGGCATGTGATCTCGATGAACTCGCGCCTGGCGGGGGAACCGAGGGCGGCGAAGCTGAGTGGCTACGGCACCGACTTCTTCTCCCTGCAGCCCGGGATCGCCGCGCTGGTCCTCCTCGGCTTCGCCGCGGCCGCGCTCCTCGGCGCCGCCCTCCTTCTCGCGCGCCGCAGCCGCGACGTCTAGCCCGAGAGCGCGAACGAGCTGTGAACCCGTCCCGACGCTCGGCCTGCTTCATTTTCGCGCGATCGTCTACCCAAAGCTTGAAAAACACCGTGTGCCTGACCCGATCGGCATGCTCCGACGCCCCGCCTTGTTCCTGACGGCTCATAAGCTCCCGTCCCGGTACCGGATGGACCAGGCGATCGAGGCGGCAGATGACGATGACCACCCCACTTCCAGGCGCAGGGACATGACCCGTTCAGGTCGTCGCAACGTTCTCCGTGCATCGATCCTCTGCGGCGCCCTGGCGATGGTCCTGATCGCGCTCTCGGTGGGTATCGGGTCCGCTCGCGCGGCCACTCCGACCAACTGTCCCGACGTCATATTCATCGGCGCGCGCGGCTCCGGCGAACCGCTGCTGAAGAAGGGCAGTTATGTGGTGACGGAATCCCGAGGCGTGGGGGGGCCGCTCGCATACATGGCCGGCCTCCTGGAAGAGGACGTCCGCAACTACGGAGAAGAAATGCAGGTCTTCCCGGTGGCCTACTCGGCCGACTCCGTCGATGACCTCGTGCCGTCGAAGCCTGAGCTCGCGGAGATGGCCCTCGGCGGCGCACCCGAGATCTACTACGAGCGCAATTACAAGCCCTACGCCGCCAGCATCGCCGACGGAGTGAGGGAAACCGTCGCCGACATCCGCTCCACGACCGACCGGTGCCCTGAAGCCGAACTCGTCCTCGCCGGCTACTCACAGGGTGCGATGGCGGTCCATCAGGCCGAGCTGCAGCTGGAACGCGAAGGCGATGAAGAAGCTCTCGACGCGATTGGTGGCACGCTCCTGCTCGGCGACGGCGACCGTGCCCCGAACACGCAGGCGAAGATCTTCGGCGGTGCCCCGAGGGGAGGAGAGGGCGTGCAGGTGTACCTCCACGGCTTCAGGGCGGCCGACGTCCCCGAACCCGAAACCACCGCCGAGATCTGCATCAAGGGCGACATCGTCTGCGACTTCAGGATCCACCTGAGCATCTCGTGGTACATGCACGCGACCTACGTCCACACCCACTACACGAAGGATTCCGGGGAGAAGGCCGTCCTGGCCCAGGCCGTCGCCTGGCTCGCAGAAGAAATGGGCCTGACCGGATGACCGGCTCGGGACTTCACCCCGGGCGCTCGCTCACCCTCGGACCAGCGGTGATCCTCATGGCGTTGGTCTGCCTTGGCGGGGTCCTTGCCTTCCCGGCCCAGGGAGACGCCTTCACGGTGCCCGCCGGCTACAAGGGCTGCGGGTCATTCCAGGCCCGCTACACGATCCACGTCGTCGCGAAGCACGTCTCCTGCCGGACCGCGATGAAGGTCCAGAAGGAGTACTGGCTGGCGCCAGAAAGCGAGAAGGAACTCGTCGGCCCGGACGAATACAACGGCTACGTGCGCCTCAAGCGCTTCCCCGGCTGGCGCTGCACCTCGGGGGCGATGGCGGGTGCATGCGTGAAGGGCCGGAAGGAAGCCGCCTACTCCACCTATGACGGATGAGGTCGACCGTCGCGAGAAGAGCGGGCCTCGTCGTCCTTGTGTCCTTAGCCATCCTCGTCCCGCCGGCCGTGGCCCAGGCCTCGGCCACCTACTTCGGACAGTCTCAGGATCCGGCTTCGCGGGGTTACCGACCGAAGACCCTGCAGGTCGCCGGTGAGGGTAGCTTCGCCGTCGAGAAGATGTACTGGAGCACCTGGACGAACCGGGTTGCCCGCGGTAGCGGGATCGGCGCCCAGGACGACTGCGAACCCGACTGCGCGACCGGCACCTTCCACCGTGCGCCGGCGAGGGTCCGACTCTGGAGGCCTCGTCGGAAGTGCGGCCATGAGGTCTGGACCAGGATGACGCTGATCTGGCTGCACGGCCCGCCGAGCGGGCTCCCGGGGTACAGCCAGAAGCGCCGCGTGCAGTGGGGGTTGGCCCAGTTCCCGTGCGAGTAAGCCAGGTCGAGACCTTGACCTCCATCTACCTGGTTTCGGCCGCGGCCCTGCCGGTCTGCACCGTCGCCGGTGCAGAAGTCTCGCCTTAGACCTCTGTCCAGGCGAGCCCGAATCCTCCGGCGTGGACGAAGGCGAACTCCGACTGTGTCGTCGGGCTGGCCGATGCCACCTATCCCCGAGGGGGATCGGCTAAGACGTCTACGGCCTGTCCATCGTCGTGCACCGGCATGTGTCCTGCCCCGAGGCCAAGCGCCTGGCACGTGCCGAGCGGGTGCGTGGCCCGCCGCATCGACCCTGCGGTGGCGCTACCGAGGGCCTGGCGTTCGACCTCAGGATCCGCCATGTCGGTATCCACGGCGCCCGGCGGATCGAGTTCTTCGCCTTGCATCGACCGGGGTCTGGGCGGGACACCGATCAGATCACCGACAGGCGTAGGTGACGGTGTGGGCGTGGACGCCTCGTCCCTGCCAGCCGATCCGCATGAAGATCAGCCTGCCTTCGCAGTAGTGCGCTGAGGAGAGGACGATGCGCGCCGGCTCGGGCCGCGCGACGTTGGCCGCTTCGGCGCAGTCGGAGGCCCCTTTCACAGGGAAGAGGCCGGTGCCTTCGGCCCGGGCCACGTTTCTGCCGTAGCTGGTCCAGCGCAGGTTCGAGAAGTACGGGGCGCAGGCGGAGGTGCCGAGTGAGAGCTTCGCCGGCTTGATCAGGAATTCGGTCGGCGTGCTGAAGGATGCGGCCGGGACCTTCGGGAGTTCGCCGGTCGCGCCCGCGATGGAGGCGGGGATTGCGACGGCCGCGGCCAGCAGGACAAGGGACAACAATTTCGTGATTCGTCTCATGTTCACTCGCGGAAGTTGGGGTTCGCGGGTTCGCGACGGAGAAACTGTGGATGCAGTGGGTTTTCTGGGTCGACGAGGATGCGAGTGAACGGTAGGCCGATCCTCGGACACACGCCGCGCACGGCGCTCGCGCATCGCCAGCCTCCGGCCGGAGCCGAACGCTCTCCCGGCCACCGGATCGGAAGAGGCTGGTCGCTCGACGACTAACGGTCGTCTCTCCGGAGGCTCTGGGCGCACCTTCTGCGCTCGAGTCGATGGAGAACCGGCACCCTGCAAGCGGGGGAAGAGCGCGAGGCGGGGCCGGTCAGGTCCCCGTCAGCCAGCGGATCCACTGTTGCCCTCGCGTGCAGGTGATCCGCGTGGCGGGGACGCTTTCTTCGTATGGCCGACAGGCGTACCGCCGAAAATGGGTTTCCTCCACCTTGAGGTAGCGACGGTTCTCGTTGACCGCGACGATGAAGCGCCGCGCGGCCCGGCAAGAGACATGGCGCACCCTGATGTCCAACACGAAGAATTCGCGCAAGGCGTCGACGTCGCTGCTGCAGGCGCGCCCAGGGCTCGCAGCATCCCCCAAAGGCGGAGATGCCGCGAGAAGTGCTGCAAAGGCCGCGACGAAGACCAACAGGACTATCCGGCGAGGTTGTCGCGTGAGCTCGTGCACGCTCAGGTGCCGTTGAGCCAGCGGATCATCTTTCTCTCACCATTCACGCAGCGGACCCAGACGGCGACGCCTTCTTCCGAGGGCGTACAGGTGTATGCGCGGAAGTGGGTGACTTCGGCCTTGAAGCGGGGGCGGGCCCGATGTAGGGAGAAGATGAAGCGTCTGGCGGCGCGACAGGCGACGTGGCGCGTCGTGATGTCGGCGAGGAACCATTCCGTCGGGGTCCCGGCATTGCTGCAATGGCGGACCTGCCGGGGAGGGCTCTGGAACAAGCCACATCCCAGATCGCGCAGGACCCGGTCGGAGGCGCCGGCTTCGTGGTGAATGCAGCTGTCGCCGATGTGTCCGACCATCCGCCAGTCCACGGAGTTGTCGGAGCTCCGCTTGAAGAGTTCCGCCTCCCCGGATGCGCCGCCGTAGCGCCGGACGCACGTTCTCGTGTTCGTGAGGAAGGCCGCCGCCCAGCGTGGGTCCACGGTGGACAGACGTCCGCCTATGCAGGCCGCATCGTCGATGCGCTTCCCATCCGGCCCGATCACGCCGGCGTGGTCGAGGATCTGGTGGCGCTGGTAGGTCGTCAGCATCGTGAACGCCGACGCCGAGGACGGGAGCACGGCCACCGTCGCGACGAACACCATGGTCACGATCGTGAAAACAGCTCCCCTGCCGCCCCTGTCCTTCATCGGCCCCTCGATCCTAGCGGTACTCCTGCGCACATCCGGAGTACCGCGCCAGTCTGACCCGCTGACGTAGTGGCTGCGAAGGTGGGCTCAGTCCACCCGACCCGGGCTTCGGCTCCGCGCCTCGAATTCAGCGAACACGCTCTCGGGGTGCTGGTCGCGGAGCAGTTCGACGGCCGTGTCGGTCCGGCGCAAGTTCGGGTGTGATCGCCCCGACCAGCTCTGGATGACCGGTCTCGACGAGCACTCTCGAGCGAGGGGCAAGGTCTACTGCTGGGTCGTCCTCGACGCCTTCCCGCGACTGGTCGGTCGAAAGCGCCCAGACCACCACGGTCCTGGCCAAATATGGACGGAGGCAGGGGCGATCTCGGCTCCTGTACCTCTGCCAGCGAGTACGCCACGCCACACGCGATGCCCAGGACCGGGGCAGGGACTGCAGCTGGGGTGGGGCCGGCGCCCTACAGCCGCCGCGCGACGGCCGGCTACTTCGGCATCCCTCTCCGGATGATCTTGTCGCACGAGCTTCTCGAGGCCGCCGCCAAAGTGCAGGTAACCACCGTCACCCCGGCCAACCTCGACCATCGCATCTCCCCGAGCGCTGGTAAGGGACCGCCACTTGGAGTGCCTATTCCCTGCGTCCCGGGTGGGTCTTCGAAGCGTACGTCGAAGCGCCCCACGGTCTTCAGGGTCTCGAGCGAGGGCCTCGGTTCGCAGGGCCCGTAGACCGCCTCGGTCTGCTTAACCAGGGAGGCGTTCGGGAAGATGGCGCAGATCTCGTCGTACTGGCAGCCGGCGCAGGCAGGGATCGAGTTCGCGGTCACCGCCTGTCCGGCGGTGTTCGGGAGGCGCGAGAAGAGGTTCCGGCCGACATGGGGGCTGATCACCATGAAGGAGTTGCCGTCGCCGCCGACAATCGAACCGCACTGCCAGCCCTCCGGGCCGATCAGAGTCGTCCCGAATTTGTCTCGGTAGGTGGACAGCCCCGGACCAGCCGGCTTGACCTGCATCTCAGGCCATATGCGCCTCGTGTGGACCGCCGCTTCGGTTCGGCAACGATGGGCCGTTTCCATTGTCAGGGACGAGGCTTTGGCGCGGCCTCCATGTGACGTCGATGCCGAGGCGCCCGACGACGCGAGAAGGCAGCACAAGATCACGATCATGGTCCCGATCGCCACAGATCGGCGGCCATGTCGCCCCACCCTTTGAAATACCTCATGCCACATAGCCATCCGCCTCCGCGCTCAAGCTGGCACACCGCAGCCGTATCAGCTTATAGGCGGCAGCATCCGCTAGGCGCCTTGCCGCGCGATGGCCGCGAGTTCCACTGTCCTGAGATGCTGCGGCTCCTCCGACGGCATCACGTGCTCACGAAACAGGCGGGAGCCTGGGCATAGGAAATACGGTCGGACTTCGAGGCTGGTCCGGCTCGAGGCGAGCTGCTTTCCTTACGTGCGTGCCGTATCTGCGGTCACGAAGCCGTTGCTACTACTCGCAGATGCCGGTTACCGAGTCGGCGACGGCATGGAAGGTGGGCGCCCAGCGGCCGAAGGTCGACGGTGAGCTCGAGCCGAGTACGCCGAAGCCGATCCCGCAATTGATCACGAAGTAGTCGACGCGGCGGTCTCCTTCGACTTCGAAGACCCAGCGCACCGCCTGCTGGCCCTGCAGCGTCGTTTCTTCGAAGGCGAGCTCGCGGTAGCCGGAGGACTGCGCGGTTTCTTCGCGTACGCCTTCGGCGTCTTCGACCGCGTCGGAGTTGGCCGTGTGGATCTGTGAGTCGATCAGGACCGAGGTATTTTCGTCTTCCGGGTTGCGCCAGTGGCTCTCGTAGTAGGTGGAGGGATGCGTCTCGACCTCTTCGGGCGTCCAGCCGACGGGCACTTCTGCGGAATAGAGGTGCCCGTGGAAAGGTTCGAGCGGTGCTACGCCCGCAGGGTGGCTTGAGGTCGACGGTTCCACTTCTTCTTCACGTACCGGGATTTCGGAGGCGGAAGCCTTGGCTTCGGGTTCCTTGGTCGCAGGCTTCTGCTCTCCGATGCTCGCTTCCGTCCTCCTCGGGGTGCCCGGGTGCGAGGAGCCGGACTTGCCGATCAGGATCGCCGCCGCGGCGACGACCGCCAGGCCGGCGAGGACGGCGCCGACGACCGCCGCCCGATTGCGGGATCGGTGCTTCTGCATCACCTGGGTCGCGTGTTCGGGGATCGGGGTGGGCTGGGTGGGTTCGTAGCCGCGCCTGCCCGCGGCCGCCCCACGGGCGACGGTGCGTTCGGGCTCGGTGGCGCTCTCCCCATGGGCGGCCGCCGTCGCCGCCCGGCCGAGGTCGCCGGCGGATGGATAGCGGTCCTCGGGGTTCCGGGCCAGCGCGCGGTGGATCACCTGGTCGAATTGACGCGGCAGGCTCGGGTCGACCTGGCCGGGGAGGAGCGGCGGCTCGTGGACCTTCGCGTACATGACCGCCATCTCGGAGTCGCGGGCGTAGGGAAGGCGCCGGGTGAGTGCCTCGAAGAGCACGCAGGCGAGCGAGTAGACGTCGGTCCGTGCGTCGACGGGCCCGCTCTCGATCTGCTCGGGGGCCGCGTAGTTGACCGAGCCGAGCCAGACGCCGGTCCTCGTCGCGTTGCTCTGCGAGGAGAGCTGTTTGGTCAGGCCGAAGTCGGTCAGGTAGGGGTGGAGCTGCGCGTCGAGGAGGATGTTCGCCGGCTTCACGTCGCGGTGGACGAGCCCGGCGCGGTGCGCGGCGTCGAGGCCGTCGGCGATCTGGGAGATGATCCTTGCCGCGTCGACCGGCGGTAGCGGAGAGCTGCGACTGCGCAGGTACTCGCCGAGGTCGGTGCCGTCGACGTAGCGCATGGCGATGAACCAGACGCCACCCTCCTCTCCGGCACCGAATACGGGAACCACGTTCGGGTGGTCGATGGATGCAGCCAGGCGCGACTCACGCCGGAAGCGCTCGAGGAACCCGGGATCTCCGCTCTTGGCCGGCTGGATCAGCTTCAGGGCGACTACGCGGTCGAGATCGAGTTGGCGCGCCTTCCAGACGACTCCCATGCCACCTTCGCCGACCAGTTCGTCCAGCCGGAAGCCGGCGATCACCATCCCGCGAGCGATCTGCATCGATGAAGCCTAAGTGCTCAGTCGGGATCGCTTGGCGCCGGGGTCCAGGGCGAGGCGAGAGCTGTCGACTGCGGTCCGGTCTCCGCCGAGGCGCGTACGCGGGCTCTTGGTCCGTGACCGATCGCCGATCATCGACGGAACGGTGGATCTGAACTACGCAGAGGTCGATCGCCCCACGGCGAGACGACGGATTAGGTGTGAGTCGGATTCGGCAGCCTCCGGCTCCGCTTTGGGTCGGCGATCCGGTTCGGTCGCTTAGCCCCTTGGAGGACCGAGGTCAGCCGAGCTTCAGAGACACAGGCTGAAGGCCGACGTCCCGTCGCTCGCGAGACTCGTCTGCGGTGAAGCCCCAGGATTCATAGGCCGGAAGACCCTCGGCGGTCGCGGTCAGCCGTGCTTCGGCCACGCCGATTTGGACCCAGAGCTCGACGAGGTCCTTCATCAACCTGGTCCCGAACCCTTGGTTAGGGCGGCGCTCAGGAATGTAGAGGTCGATCAGCCAGGCGACCCGGACATCGCGCCCCGACTCGACTCCGATCTCCAAACCGAACTCCCGCTGTCCGGCTCTCGGGTCGAAGCGGCCGAAGACGACGACCCGCTCGTGCGTCGGTGGTTCGAGGCAGGGCTGGGGATGGAAGGCGAGACCCATGGCGCGACCGAGGCGGTCGAGCGCGAAGAGGTGGGCCTCGCGGATCAGTTCCGGGTCCGCCTCGAGGTTGACGGCGCGCGAGGGCTCAGGCAGGGGTGGTCCGAGCCGCCTGCGGTCACGGAAGCGGAACATGGAGTTCCGTCTCAAAACCCAAGCAGGGCCCTGATCGCGGCGACGGCGACCCCACTGGTCGCGCTGACGGCAATTTCTCCGGCGCGGATCTTCTCGACCCAGATGCGCAGTCGTGAGCGCTCGGCCTCGTCCTGGGTCTGTTCGGCCCGTTCGCTGAGCAATGCGGCCGGATTCTTCACGGCCGTCCGTCCTGCAGGCGTCGGGTAGAACGCGGTGTCGCTCTCCCATCCGACGAGGCCGAGTTCCTGAAGTTGGCTGAGGTCGTGATGTCTGACGACGTCAGGTGGAATCGCCCAACTGCTGTGTCGGACGAGGTCGACCGAGCTCGTACGGAGGAGAAGTAGAGGTTCGGAAGGGTCTGCCTCGAACGCGTCGACGATCGCCTTCAGGATCACTGCCAGCCGTTCGTCGGGGTCCGAGAGGGCCTCTTTGAGGGCCCTTTCGCCCGCATCCGGGAAATGCTCGCGTGCCTTCGCGGAAGGCCAGAAGCGCCAGGTCGGGGCCACGCTCCTGTCGATCTCCAGCAGGTCCTGGTTCACCAACGACCGGATCTCATCTCGGTACGGGGACTGGATCGAGCCGGGCCAGGGTGGGGAGGGGATCCGCTCCGCGCCCACGGGGATCTCGAAGAACCAGTCGGCATCACCACCGGAGAGGCCGACCAAGATCTCGAGGATCTCGGTATCCCGCTCGCTCAGCTCGCACACGTCACTCATCAGGAACGCAAAGGTACAAAGCACCACCGACGGTCCGCCATGGTCGCGGCGGGGGACGGTCGAGCGCCCCTCCCCGCTTGTCCCGTGAAGAACCGTCGTCCGGGTCGCGCCGCTGTGGATCTATAAAAGTACGAATAGGTACCCACATGACTATCCGGTTCGCTCAGGCTGCTGATCGGCCCTGCCGCACGATCTGGCGATAGGTGGCCGGTTCGTGCTGGGCGCCGAGGCCGAGCAGCGCCTGGAAGGCCGCCATCGGCGTGCCGCGACGGTTGTGGCGGAACACGAACTCGTCGAGGTAGACCTGCAGGTGCTCGGGCGAGACGCCGCGATGGGTGCCCTGCAGCCAGGTCTTCAGGTTGGAGGCCGCCCGGTGGGCCCGAGGCAGGAGCTTCTGGGCGTCGGGATGGTCGCGACGCTGAGGGCGGGGACGGTGGTCGAAGCCCGCCCCGCCGAGCTTGCCATAGCCCTTCCAGGCATCGGTGTGGACGATCGCGCCGGGCTCTACGCTCGCCTTCACCCAGGGGGTGAGGGTCCTCTGGCCGGCGTCGGCGAGCACCTTCAGGCGCAGGCGCCCCGAGCCCTCGCCGCGGACCTCGACGATCACCCCGACCAGGGTCTTGGTGCCGTCGCGCTGGCGCCCGCCGCGACGGCCCTCGTGGTAGCCACCGACGAGTGTCTCGTCGACCTCGACCTCGCCGCGCAGCGGCCTGCGCTCGGGTGCCACCATCGCCCGGCGCAGCTTCTGCAGGATCAGCCAGGCGGTCTCATAGCGGGAGATCCCGAGCTGGCGCTGCAGCTGCACGGCCGAGATCCCTGGGGTGTGGGTGGCGACCAGGTAGGCGGCCCAGAACCAGAGGCGTAGCGAGGTGCGGGTGCCGTGCATGACCGTCCCCGCGGTCACCGAGGTCTGCAGGTGGCACTCCGCGCACTCCCAGAGGTGGCGACGGTCGAGCACCCAGGCACGCTCCCCACCGCAGTCGGGACAACGGAAGCCCTCCGGCCAGCGCGAGGCGGCCAGGTACTCCAGGCAGGCGTCGTCGTCGGGGAAGCGATCTTGGAAATCCACGATGCTGCGCGGGAAGTCTGGCCGGGCCACCCGACGACCGTAGTCACGGCACCTGACGGAACCGGATAGTCATGAGGTACCCAATATTCGATCAAACACGCTCGATCGAACGAGATTGGCAGTACGGTGCCGGACGGCGCGTGGCGCCAGGCACATCCTTGATACAGAGCCCCCTTCATATGACACCAATGCCTTCCGCGGAACGTGCCAAGCTGGGGCGACCCGGCGGAACGCTTGGATCAGGATCTCCCGTGGTGGTGGCATCCATCCTGCTCGACCGGGCAGTGGGGATTCTCGATACGGCGGGGTCACGGTGGATGCGCCACACGATCTCCTTGCTCGCCCTGGTTCTTGTGGTGACGCTTCTGGCATCGCCATCTGACTCGGCGGCAGCCGCTCCGCGATCGACCGGCGGGCAGCATCTGAGTGTCGACGTCCGGGCGCCGAAGCTTCTCCCTGCCGCAGGTCATCAGCACCTGATCGGGGTGGACGCACGCACCTCGCCATCGGCTACCTGTCGCGCCGCGGTGGTCGTTCACGGCAGCAGGGCGATGCTGACCCAATTGGTGGCAGACCGTCGTGGACGAGTCAGCTGGGAATGGTTGATATTGCGATCGTCTCCGTCCGGAGACTGGCGGATAACGGTCTACTGCAAACTTGGTGGGAGGCGCGCACACGCCACCACCGATGTCCTGATCGTGACCGGGTCGAGGCATCGCGGCGGGGCGATCGGGGACCCGACCTCGGTCCGCTCGAAGTTCGGGCAGCCCGCGGGCGAGGGTGGAGGTGTATGCGGTCCGTTCGAACCCGGCCAATGCACCTGCCTCGCCTACCAGAAGCGTCCCGACGTCTACAACACGGCCGTGGCGCATGGTGTCCCGGCGGGAGGCGCCCGCGCCGCCGGACGGGGGTTCTACGTATGGGACGGAGAGCAATGGCTCGTCAATGCCCAGCGGGCGGGGATTCCCACGGGCAGACAGCCGGTGGCCGGCGCGCTCGTCGTCTGGGGCGTCCCGAACAGCGCGGCCTGGGGTCATGTCGCCTACGTCGAAGCAACCACTTCTCCCACCCACGTCCTGATCGCCGAATGCAACTACGACTTCCAGGGCCACTGCCGGACGATCTGGGAGAACCCCCAGGCGGCCTCGCATCTGCAGGGCTACATATACGGGGGCCCGCCGGCAACGGTCCTGCCGAGGGTGGCAATTCGCCGGCTCCAGGCGGAAGCGCCGGATCCCCGGGCGAACCGCCCAGTGGGATTCCCGACGGCTCCAATCAAGGGCCCTCGATCGCGATCAACCCGTCGACCGGCCTCGCGACCGCCGTCGCCGAGGGACCGAGCAACAGCCTCTACGCCTACTGGCAGGTGCCCGGCGGCAGCTGGACCGGCCCGCTCGGGATCGACGGCGGCAAGGCCGGCACCGCCTATTGAGGTCGCCGCTATCCGGCTCTATCCCCGCTGAGTCCTCTCGTCGTCTCGCGTCTCGGGCCGCCCGTGGCGCGCCCGCCGGGTGAGGTGACGAGCCGAAGGACTTTCAGAACGCCGAGAGTTTGATCAGAGCGCGCAGCTCACCCGGCAGGCTGAAGAGGAGTCTCTTGATGACGTCCTCGACCGCGCCGGCGGTCGGGCCGCGGGTCCGTCGGGCTTGCCTTCTCGGCCGAGACGCTGAGGGCGGACCGCAAGCGCGCGGCGTGATCGTTGTCGACGCCTCGGTCCTGGCGACGGCGCTGGCCGCCGACGGGGCCGATGGGATCTCGTCCGGGATCGACTGCGCGGTGAGCGGCTCGTCGCCCCCGGGCTTGTCGACCTAGAGGTTCTATCGACCGTTCGGCGCGCCGGGCGCGGAGGCTGACTCGACGAACGGCGCTCCGGTCAGGCCTTGGAAGATCTGGCGGCGCTCCCCCTGAGGCGCGTATCGCACCTGCCTCCCGTTAATCGAATCTGGGAACTCCGCGACAACCTCACGGCCTATGACGCGTCCTATGTCGCCCTCGCGGAGGTGCTGGACTGTCCGCTCTCAACCGCAGACGGCGGGATCGGGAAGGCAAGCGGTGTCCGCTGCGTGGTGGAGGTTCTCTCCGTCCGCGCTAAGGCATCAGCGCACCGGCGAGGTCCGGCGCCTCGGCAGGTCGGAAGGTCACGGCTCCTCGCTCGTGGCCACCGGCCCTCCGTTGCTCGACCCGACGGTGTTCGCGGTCGCGTAGGCACGCAGCACGTCGCGATGTTCGAGCCAGCCCGCGAGGCCGCCGTCCGGGGCGATCACCTCGCTGCCGATCGGCACCCTGCGCCTCGTGGTCGGCGGCCTCCTCCTGATCTTCGGCCTGCAGTGGCTGCGCAAGGCGATCCTGCGTGCCTCCGGCCTGAAGGCCAGGCACGACGAGGAGGCGACCTTCCGCGAGGAGACCGAGGCGGCTCTGGCGGCGGGCACCAAGCCCCCGGGATTCGACGGCTACTCCTTCGCGATCTCCTTCAAAGGGGTGCTGCTGGAGAGCCTCGAGGTGGCGTTCATCGTCCTCACCTTCGGCACCAACCAGCACGACGTGGGGGTGGCGGCCGCCGCCGCGGGCCTTGCGGTCCTCGCCGTGGTGGTCGCCGGGATCGCCGCCCGCTCGCCACTGGCGAGCGTCCCGGAGAACACGATGAAGTTCGGGGTCGGCGTGATGCTCACCTCCTTCGGGATGTTCTGGGGCGCCGAGGGCGCCGGCACCTCCTGGCCCGGCACCGACGCCGCCCTCCTCGGCCTCATCCCCGTCGTCCTGTTCGCCGCCCTGGCGATGGTCAGCGTCCTGCGGACCCAGGTGGAGAAAGCGGCCGCGGCCGTACAAGAGTCGAGCGACGACCCCGAGGCGGTGGGCGTATGAACATGATCAAGGCGTTCCTCCTCGGCGTCTGGGACTTCGTCGTCGGCGACGACTGGCGCACGGCACTCGGTGTCGTGGTGGCCATGGCCGTCACCGCCCTCCTCGTCCACACGGGCGTCAACGCCTGGTGGCTGCTGCCCCCCGCCGTCCTCACCCTCCTCTGGGTCTCGGTCTGGTCCGCCTCGCCCTCCCGTTGGTCAAGTCAGGCGACGCGGACCAGCCGCGGATACCATCGTGATCTGTCGGGTCGAGGACGCCGCAGGCAGGCCAGGCATCCTGCCGCGAGTGCCGGTGCCGCTCAAGGGCCGACGACCTTGCCGGGGGGTCTCCTGACCGACCTGAACCGCCGATCGAGGCGGGCGTCGTTCAGCCACCCGCCGCGACCGCGCTCTCCGCGTCGCGGTCGGCCGCCGGGGCGGCGACGGCGGGCAGCGCGATCCACACGTCGCCCCCTCCATCGGGACGATTGACCGCGCCGACCCGACCGCCGTGCAGCTCGACGATCGTGCGGACGATCGAGAGGCCGAGCCCCGCACCGCCCTCCGTGCGGGCGTCGTCGGCGCACGAGAAGCGCTCCCAGGCACGGGGCAGGAAGTCGGGCGGGAATCCGGGGCCGTCGTCGAGCACGTGGACCTCGACACCTCCTTCAGGCTGCCGGACCGAGACGCGTACCTCGCTCGCGGCTTGGCGCATCGCGTTGTCGAGCAGGTTGTCGAGTGCCCGGCCGAGGCTGCCGGGATCGACCTCGACGAAGCATGCGGTCGAGTTGTCCTCGAACCGGATCCCCACCCCGGCCGGGAGTCGGCGACGCGCGCGCGCGACCGCCTCCAGAGCCGGCTCGGGCGCTGGACCCACCACGGTGCGGATCGAGAGCCACCGCTCGTCGGCGCGACTCAACAGCAGCAGGTCGTCGACCAGGGTGCACAGGCGTTCGGTCTCCTCGATCGCCGAGCCGGTGGCCGCGTCGAGCTCGGCTCCGACCGGGCGATCGCGCGCCATCAGTTCGAGCTCGGTCCGCAGCATGGTGAGCGGGCTGCGCAGCTCATGGCTGGCCTCGGCGACGAAGGCGCGCTCGCGGCGACGCATCACCTCGACCGGACGCAGGGCGAGGCCGATCAGCAGGTATCCGGCCGCGGCGGAGAGCAGGAGAGCGAGGGGGCCGCCGATCAACAGCGTGTGCGTGAGGTCGGCGATCGCCTCGTCGCGCCGGGCGACCGACTGGCCCACCACGCCGACGAGGTGCCGGCCCTGCGCGTCGATCGGGATCGCCAGGAACCTCACCGTCTGGCCGCCGGCCCAGGGGCGTTCGAAGTACACGGAGCCGCCACGGGCCCGTGCCAGGGTGGATCCGGAGAGGAGCGCGCCATGGCCGACGGCCGGCGTCGCGTCGATCACCTTTCCCCGCGCGGTCAGCAGCTGTGCGGTCCGCAGCGGGGCCGCGCCGATCTGCCGGCCCCCGGCTTCGGCCAGGCCGGAGTCCGACTGCTTCGCCAGCGTGGCCAGTCCGCCGGCCTGCGCCCGCAGCGAGTCGTCCAGGGCCCGGTCGAGGTCGGCGGCGTTACGATCGACCACGAACAGGCCCGTCGCGGCGAGCACGCATGCCATCACCGCCGTGAAGCCGAGCGTCAGGCGTCCCCGGACCGGGATCCGGCTCATCGTCGGCCACCGTCGGCGCGGAGGCGGTAGCCGAGGCCGCGGACCGTCTCGATGCTCTCCACGCCGAACGGCCGGTCGATCCGGTTGCGCAGTGCCCGGACGTGCTGGTCGACCACGTTGGAGCGGTTCTCGTAGGCCCGGTCCCATGCGGCCTCGAGCAGCGCGAACCGCGAGAGTGTCACCGCCGGCCGGCGCATCAGCGCTTCGAGGATCGCGAAGGGCTTCTCGGGCAGCTCGACATCCTCCTCGCCGCGCCAGACGCTGCGACCTGCCGGGTCGAGGCGAAGGTCGCCGACCACGAGGATAGTCGGTCGCTCGATCGGATCACGGCGCACCAGTGCCCGCAAGCGCGCCGTCAGCTCCTCCAACCGGAAGGGCTTGGTCATGTAGTCGTCGGCGCCTCCGTCGAGGCCGGAGACCCGATCCTCGAGGCCACCGAGCGCGGTCAGCATCAGGACCGGCACCCACTCGCCCTGGGAGCGTAGCCGGCGAACCGTCTCGACCCCGTCGAGACCTGGAAGCATGACGTCGAGGACGATCGCGCTGTAGCGGGTCGCGGCGGCCATCCAGAGGGCGTCCTCACCCCGCGTCGCGACATCGGCCGCGATGCCGACACCACGCAGCGCGCGCCGCAGCTGACCGGCCATCTTCACCTTGTCCTCGACGATCAGGACGCGCATCGAGGCAGTCTGATCAGGTCGGGTTCAACGACCGGCAAAGACAGGCCAAAGGGGACGTAAAGGAGAGGGCCGCCGCGCGGGGCGGCCCTCCGGACCTCACTCTTCTCCTTCGAACTGGTGGTCCACATTGGCTCCGGGCGGGTCGGCGTGGCCGCCGGGGCCGTCGGATTCCTGGGCCGTGTCGCCCTCGGACCCGGGTTGCCCGTCGCCCTCGGCGCCCTGCTCGCCCGCCTGGCCGGTGTCGGGGGCGCCCTGGTCGCCTTCCTGGACGTTTTCCCCGCCCTGGTCGCCTTCCTGGACGTTGCCCGTCCCTTCGCCGGTCTGCTGCGACGCGGTCGCGGCCCGCGATGGCTTGTGGACCTTGTGCTGGTCGGCCTTGTGGCCTACGCTCCCGCCCTGTTGCGCCGCGGCGAGCGCGGCGCCGCCGACACCCATCGCCGCCACGGCGGCGAGGGTCACCAGCAGCTTGTTCAATCGTCGGATCATGTTGTTCCTTTCCTTGGGGCACCTCATCGACGCCAGGGTGTCGGGGCAAGATGTAAGGACGGTGAAGGCGCCGCCCGCCTCGGCGCGACGCGAACCCGAGTCCTGCCCGGTTCGGTGACGGTCGGGGATCTCTCCTCCACCGAGGTCGATCTCGTCGGTGAGGGCAGCGTGGTGGCCGCCCGGCGTCGCCCGGCCTGTCCTGGTCGTCACGACCAGGCGGTGGCCCGGGCCACGGCGGCCCGTTCCGCCCTGCCCTACGTAAGGGGAAAGACCCGCTCCTCCTCAGTCCAGCAGAAGCAGGACGACCGTCAGCAGACCGAGCACCACGCCCATGGCCGCGAGCAGCGTGGCCACCACCTGCGGCGGCCCGTCGCCGGTCCCCTCGTAGGCGCGGCGGTGGGCACGGGCGTAGGCGAACACGGCGAGGCCGTAGACTGCGAAGCTGACCGCCGCCAGGTCGAACGGCCAGCGTGGCGAGCCGCGGTCGAGGCCGGGGATCGCCCAGCAGACGGCTATCAGCAGCGCGAGCAGGGCGATCTCACGTCCCAGCCGCTCCACCGCCCGGCCTTCCTGCCTGGCACTCCCTCCCGTGTCGCCGGTCTCGTCCATCACGCCTTTACAACGCAGCCATTGGCCGAAGTGGACCCGCGTCGGGCCATGTGACGCGGGTCGCGCCCGATGGTAGCGCCTCACCCCGAGGCCCCGGCGGGGGAGAATGCCCCGATGCTCGGCTCGATCCCCAGCCCGACCAGTAGCGGCCTCCAGCTCGGTCCCTTTGAAGTCCACGTCTACGGGCTGATGTACGCGATCGGGGTGGCCCTGGCGATCTACATCACCCGGCGACGCTGGCGCGCGGTCGGCGGCGACCCCGACCTCGTCTACGACGTCGCCATCTGGGGCTTCCCGGCGGGGCTGATCGGCGGTCGGCTCTACTTCGACATCACCAGCTTCAGCGAAATGCCCCACACCTGGTACGGCCCGATCGCGATCTGGGACGGCGGCATGGGGATCTGGGGCGGGGTGGCCGCCGGCGCGGCGGTCGGCATCTGGCGCCTGCGCCGGGCCGGGGTCTCGGTCGCCCCCTTCATGGACGCCGTCGCCCCGGCGCTCCTAGTCGCCCAGGCGGTCGGGCGGATCGGCAACTACTTCAACCAGGAGCTGTTCGGCGGCCCCAGCAGCCTGCCCTGGGCGATCCAGATCGCGCCAGCCAATCGTCCGGTCGGTTACGGCGCATACGCCACCTTCCAACCGACCTTCCTCTACGAGCTGATCTTCGACCTGGCCCTGGCCGCCTTCCTGGTCTGGCTGGGACACCACCGCCGGATCAGGCCGCCGGGCCTCTTCGCCCTCTATGTCACCGGCTACTCGGCCTTCCGCATCTTCGAGGAGTCGCTCCGCGTCGATCCCGCCCATTACATCCTCGGCCAGCGACTGAACTTCTGGGTCGCGATCGCGCTGACGATCGTCGGCGCCGCCTGGTTCGTCGTGACCCAGCGGGACCCCGGGCTGCCCGGAGCCGTGGCGGAACCCGAACGGCCCCGGCCACTCTCCCCGCCGCCATAGGGAAGCCCGCCCGCCTATGGCCGAATCTCGGTGACGACCTACCTCCTCCTGGCCCTGCTGGGGCTCGTCGTCGGCTGCTTCGGCACCCTGGTCGGGGCCGGCGGCGGCTTCATCCTGACGCCGGTGCTGCTGGTCCTCTACCCCGGCGAGTCGGCGGCGACCATCACCTCGATCAGCCTCGTCGTCGTCTTCTTCAACGCCGCCTCCGGCTCGGCTGCCTACGCGCGGCTGCGGCGGATCGACTACCGCTCGGGATTGCAGTTCGCGCTGGCCGCGCTGCCCGGCTCGGTGGCGGGGGCGACCGCTGTGCGCTTCGTCCCGGTCCGGGTCTTCGACGCGATCATGGCCGTGGTGCTCGCGGGGGCCGCCTTCGCGGTGGTCCGGCTACGCCCACACGCCGAGCGCGCGGTGCCGGGCGGGCATACGCCGCCCGCCATCTGGTCGATCGCGAGGGCACCGGCTACACCTATCGGGTGCCGCTCCGTCGCGGCATCGCCTACAGCGTCGGGGTCGGCTTCCTCTCAAGCTTCCTCGGCATCGGCGGCGGCATCATCCACGTCCCGCTGATGGTCGGCACGCTCGGCTTCCCGATGCACGTCGCCACCGCGACCTCGCACTTCGTCCTGGTCTTCATGTCGGGGGCGGGGAGCGTCACCCCTCTGCTCGCTGGCACCCTCTCTGTCGGCCACGGCCTGCGGCGGGCGCTGGCGCTGTCGGTCGGGGTGCTGCCCGGCGCGCAGTTGGGGGCCAGGCTCTCGCGGCGGTTGTCGGGGCCGACGATCCGGCGGCTGCTGGGCGTCGCGCTCGTCGCCCTGGCGATCTCCGTCGTGGTATGAGTGCGCGGGACCGGCTGTGGTCGAGCGGGCGGGCCGTAGGCGGTGGCCTCATCAAGGCAGGCCAGATCGCCGACGCGCCGGGCATGGCGCCTGGCCCCTCCGCAAGGGATGACGCCCTGGCCTGTGGAAAAGGTGGCCCGGATGGCGCCGGGCCCCTTCCACCTCCCTGACGAGCCAAGCGTAGGACACCTCGCCACCATCAGGCAGGCCGGGAAGCCATCGCCGATGCCGTCTCCATCGAGCGCGGCTGTGAACGAATTGTGAAAACCTCCGCGCATGGACTGGTCCCTGCTGCACACGCTGAACCACTTCCTCTTCCACCACGACGCGGTCGAGGACCCTCTCCTTTTTTACGTCAATGCCTCCGAGGCGCTGTTCGCCGGCACGCTTGCGCTCGTCTTCCTGGCCGCGCGCGGCGAGCGCCACGCGCCCTGGCGACGGGCCGCCGTCGCCGCCGTGCTCAGCGCCGGCCTGGCGCTGGCGATCGGCAGGGTGATCTCCGAAATCGTCGACCGGGCGCGGCCCTTCGTCGCCGACCCCCACGGCGTCCACCTCTTCTCCGGCCACGCGGCCGACCCCGGCTTCCCCAGCGACCACGCCACTGCCGCCTTCGCGATCGCCACGGCGATCGTCCTGCGCAGGCGCGGCTGGGGCATCTTCGCCCTCCTCGCCGCGGCCGTGCTCTCGGTGGGACGGGTCGCGATCGGCGTCCATTACCCGAGCGACGTGCTGGCGGGCGCCGCCCTCGGCGCGGCGAGCGCCCTGGTCCTCTGGGCGGCCCCGGTCCGCGCCCGGGTCGACGCCCTCGCCGACCTCCTCGGCGGCTGGTGGGACCGGGCGCTCGATCGGGGCGCCCGCCGGGTCGACCTCCCCTGAGTGTCCCAGGCCCGGTCATATATGGGACGACTCCGTTTGAGGGTTTGCGGCGCTCGCAACACCAATCGTCAGGCCGGTCGGTCGCCGGCTGCTCAGGCGATCTTCCTGAAGTGCCCGTACATGAACTGCCGGGTGTCGCCTGCCGGCGTCCGATGCTCCCTCGGCTCCGCGGAGACGAGCTGGAAAGTCGACCCCGAGTACGGCCGAGATCGACGCGGCGCCGTGGCGGCTCGCCCGCCAACCTGGACGCACCCCCGCCCATATCGACGATCGACGCATCCAACGCCCCACCCGACTCCTCGATCAGCGCCGGCGAGATCTCCGGCACCGCCTCGTTCCAGCTCAGCTCTCCGATGTCGCGTTCGCTGCAGATGCGCCGCCAGTGGATCGCCTGCTCGTCGGTCATAGCCCTCGCTCACAGGAGAACCGAAGCACGGCGAGCCCCGCAGCGGGGCGGCGAGTCAGGCGGACGGGCACCAGGAGAGACGATCCCCGTTCGGGATCTTCGGGAGGCCGCCCTGCCGGTCCTCATCCTCTCGGTGTCTTGATCCGTCCCGTCTCCGGGTCCAGCTCATTGAACGAATACCTGCCGTCCTCGTGCAGGTCGCGTTCGTCATGGACCCAGTTGGCCGGATTATTCGCTGCCGCCTCGGCCAGCTCGATCGCGACCGTTCCCTCGACGACGTTCTGCTCCACCTCCGCCTCGACAGCGTCCACATCGACCAGGACGAAGATCCCTTTGCGGCCTTCGGCCTCGTCGAAGGTCATCACCCGCTCGAATCCCTCCGCCAGGGGTCCCAGCCGCTCGGCCGGCACGAGGAAGGCGCTGCCGTCCGCGGTCGGCAGGACGCGGTCGGCGAGCGAGGGCTTTTTTCCCCTACGGCGAGGCCATCTCATGGCATCGACAGGATCCCACAGCATGATGTGGTGGGTTTACCAATGCCGCGGAGGCGGAGTTGGTCGGTGTGGATGATCACGGTATCCGGATGCTCGCCGGTCAGCCGACCCTACAGCGCGCCGCGGCCGAGATCGCCCGCGCGCAGGAGGTCGGACATCTCCGCGCGCAGCGGGTCCTCGAGCAGCTCCTTCTGTCGTCGCCTCAGCCAGTCATCCTCGGCGCCTGTGGGGAGGGGGCACTCATCGCGGCGCCAGCCGCTAGAAGTGCTCGGTGGCACCGCGGACCTGGCGCCTGCCGACCAACTCGATCAGCCCCGCCTCGTGAAGGCGGTCGACGTGGTAGTCCACCTTGCTGAGATAGAGCTGTAGCTCCTGACACAGCTCGCTCGGCGACATGATCCGATCGCCGACATGACCCCGAGGCACCGGGCCGAGGAGTTCCGGAGATTCCTGAACCTGGTCGAGCGATCGGTGCCGGAGGGCCTCGAGATCCACGTCGTGCTCGACAACTCCTCGACCCACAAGACGCCGCAGATCCGCCGGTGGCTGAAGGGCCACCCCCACTTCACCTTCCACTTCACACCGACCTACAGCTCCTGGCTCAACCTGGTCGAGCGCTGGTTCGCCGAGCTGACCACCAAGTGGATCAGGCGTGGCTCGCACCGCTCGGTCCCTGACCTCGTCGCCTCGATCAGGACCTGGATCGCGAACTGGAACGACGAACCGAGACCCTACGTCTGGCACGAGGAGGCGGACGAGATCCTCGACGGTCTCGCGGTGTACTGCCAAAGGATTAACGACCCAGGTCACTAGAAGAAACCGGGGCGGAAGAAGAGGTCGCGATCTTCCCAGTCGGGCACGGCGCGGTCTATCGCGTGCCAGCGGTCGCCCGGTTCCACGTCCCTGACGGTGATCGAGTTGCTCCCCGGACGGCGGAGCTCCATGGTGCTCGAAGCGCCTGGCGGATCCGACCAGTCTCCTCGTGATCTCCTTGGGGTGGGCCTGATCGCGAACCTCGTCGTCCTCGTCCACTTCGTCGCCTTCAACGTCGCCTACCGGACGAGGTCAAGTCGCCCAATCGAGCGTCAACCCGTCTTTCTGCCATGCCTCAAAGCCGCCGATGACATCCCCCGAGTCCACGCCGAGGCGCCGGAGGAGAGCGGCGGCCAGGCTCGACTGGTAGACCTGGTTACAGATCAGGATGACGGGATGACCGACGAGGTCAGGATCGCGATGTCTGCTTCGCGGATCGATACGCCACTCCAGCACGTTTCTCCCGACCACTCGGGCGTCGGGCAGATGGCCATCTCGATCACGTTGCTCAGGCGGGCGAATGTCGATCAATACCGCGCCGTGGTCGACGGCGTTCTTGGCCTCGGCGGGCGTGAAGCGGCGTATCGTCGAGCGGGCCGAGGCCAACAGCTCCTCGACGGTGATGACCTCGATATCGCCCTGGAACATCGCTAGATCACCGAGATCGATCCGGCGTCGCCTTCGACGAGAACACCGATCCGCGTGCCCTCCATCGCGGCGCCCGGTGGCACTGCGGCGAGCAGGCCGCCGGAGGTCATCGCGTCGGCGAGCAGTACGCGGCGCTCCGCAGGGATGTCGCCGACGAAGGTGGTGAACGCCTCGGCGTCGGCGGCGTTGCGGGCGCTGCCGCCGGCCAGTGCTTCGCCGCCCGCCGCCAACTCGAGCGTGCCGGGCAACGCCGGAACCGCATCAGCATCGAGCTCGGCGGCGAGGCCGCTCGCCTCGCAGAGCTCATGCAGGTGGCCGAGCAGGCCGAAGCCGGTGACGTCGGTGAGGGCATGGGCCCCGGCGGCGCGGGCTGCGGCCGCCGCCTCGGCGTTCAGCGTCGTCATCGTCGCGACCGCCGCCGCCACCCAATCCGGCTTGGCGATCCCGCGCTTCGACGCCGTCGTGATCAGCCCGCCGCCGACCGGCTTGGTCAGGTAGAGGTCGTCGCCTGCGCGCCCACCAGCTGCGGTCAGCACCTCGTCGGGATTGACGACGCCGCTCACCGCCATCCCGTACTTCGGCTCGGGGTCGTCGATCGAGTGGCCGCCGGCGATCGGGACGCCCGCGGCGGCGGCCACCTCGGCACCGCCGGAGAGGATCTCCGTGAGGATGTCGGTGCCGAGATCGTCGAGCGAGAAGGCGACGACGTTCAGCGCAAGGACCGGCCTTGCCCCCATCGCGTAGACGTCGGAGAGCGCGTTGGTCGCGGCGATGCGGCCGAAGTCGCGCGGGTCGTCGACGATCGGGGTGAAGAAGTCGATCGTCTGGACCAGGGCAAGCTCGTCGCTGAGGCGATAGACGGCGGCGTCGTCGGCCGGGTCCAGTCCGACGAGCAGCGCCGGGTCGTGGCCGCCGGCCGGGATCGCCGCGCGGATGGCCCGCAGCTGGGCGGCATCGATCTTGCAGGCGCAGCCGGCGCCGTGGGAGAGGCTGGTCAATCTCATTGGCCCAAGATACCCTGAGCAAGATGAGCGGGCTCGAACGCGGCGGTGGTGAGGAGCTTCGCCGCTTGCCGTCGGTGGAGCGGCTGGCGCGGAGAGCCGGCGGCCCGCACCACCTGGCGGTCGCGGCGGCGCGGGCGGAGATCGAGCGTGCCCGTAGCTCGGTGCTCTCCGGTCGCGGCGCGCCCGAGCAGGAGGAGCTCACCGCCGCCACGGCGTTGCGCGCCGCGCGGCTCGCACATCCGAGTCTCCGTCGCGTGGTCAACGCGACCGGTATCGTCCTCCACACCAACCTCGGCCGGGCGCCATTGCCGCGCTCCGCGGTCGACCAACTGGTCGCGGTGGCCGCCGGCTACAGCAACCTCGAGTACGACCTCGAGGCGGGGGGCCGGGGAGGTCGTGGCGCGCATATCGAGGGACTGCTGACCGGGCTGGGCGGCGCCCAAGCGGCGATCGCTGTCAACAACAACGCCGCCGCGGTGATGTTGGCGCTGGCCGCGCTGGCAGGCGACGGTGAGGTGGTCGTCAGCCGCGGCGAGCTGGTCGAGATCGGCGGCTCCTTCCGCGTCCCCGATATCCTCGCCCAATCGGGGGCGACCCTGGTCGAGGTCGGGACGACCAACCGTACCCGGCTCGCCGACTACGAGATGGCAATCGGTCCGGCGACGACGGCGATCCTCCGCGTCCACCAGTCGAACTTCAGTATCGTCGGCTTCACCGAGGCGCCCGCGCCCGCCGACCTGACGAAGCTCGCCCACCGCCACCGTTTGGCCATGATCGACGACCTCGGTTCCGGGGCGCTGGAGGAGGTCCAAGACGAGCCGATCGTGCGGGCGGCGGTCGCCTCCGGCGCAGACGTGGTGTGCTGCTCGGGAGACAAGCTGCTGGGTGGCCCGCAGGCGGGTCTCCTGTTCGGTCGGGCCGACGCGATCGAGCTCTGCCGTCGCCATCCCCTGGCCCGCGCGGTGCGGCTCGACAAGCTGCAGATCGCGGCGCTCGAGGCGACGCTGCGGGCGCACCGCGACGGCGGCCGGGAGGCGATCCCGGCGCTGGCGATGATCGACGCCGGGGAGTCCGAGCTGGCGGCGCGGGCGGATCGGATCGCGGCGGCGATCGGCGCCGCGGCCGCGGTCGGGCGCGAGAGCGGCGCACCAGGCGGCGGCTCGCTCGCCGACGTGTCTCTCGAGGGACCCGTCTGCGAGGTCGACCCCGGCGGCCTCGGCGCCGACGCCCTGCTCGCGCGGCTGCGTGGCGCCGAGGTGCCGGTAGTCGCCCGTATCGTCCGTCACCGCGTCGTCCTCGACCCGCGGACGATGGACGACGAGGAGGCCGTGATCGCGGCGACCGCGGTGCGGGACGCCCTGGCCTGAGATGGACGCAGCGCCGCTCACCGTCGGCACCGCCGGTCACATCGACCACGGCAAGACGGCCCTCGTGCGGGCGCTAACCGGCCGCGACACCGATCGGCTGGCCGAGGAGCGGCGGCGGGGGATGTCGATCGAGCTCGGCTTCGCGCCGCTCGAACTGGGCGACCGGCGGCTCAGCCTGATCGACGTGCCCGGGCACGAGCGGTTCGTGCGGACGATGATCGCCGGCGCCGGCGGCATCGACCTCTTCGTGCTTGTCGTCGCCGCCGACGACGGCCCGATGCCACAGACCCTCGAGCACCTGCGCGTGCTCGAGGCGCTCGGTGTCGAGGCAGGGGTCGTCGCGCTGACCAAGGTCGACCTGGTCGACGCGGAGCGGCGCCGGACGGCGGCGTCCGAATGCACCGCCCTGATGCCCGCCGCGCCTCTGGTCGAGGTGAGCGCGCCGCGCGGCGAGGGGGTCGAGGAGCTGCGTGCGGCCCTGGTGGCGGTCACCGCCAGCATCGACCACGGTGGGGCGCCGGACGAGGAGGTCGAGCCGGTCCTCCACGTCGACCGCTCGTTCACCGTCACGGGGCACGGGACCGTCGTCACCGGCACGCTCCGGTCGGGAATGCTGGAGCGTGGGCGGCGGGTGACCGTCCTGCCGGAGGGACGGGAGGCGCGGGTGCGCTCGATCGAGGTCCACGACACCGCCGTCGACCGGGCCGCCGCCCACCAGCGAGTCGCCCTCAACCTCGGCGGGGTGGGACCGGACGAGGTGCGGCGCGGTGACGTCATAACGATTCCGGGCGGCGCCGTCGCTCCCACCCACCGGATCGACGCCGACCTCACCCTCGGCGCGGCGGAGATCGTCGCCGAGCGCCGTGTGCAGGTTCACCTCGGCACCCGCGAGGCACCTGCCCGGGTGGTCGATCTCGGCGCCAGCGCGGCGCAGTTTCGGCTCGAGGCGCCGCTGCTGGCCCGCCTCGGTGACCGCCTCGTGGTCCGTCGCATCGCCCCACCGGGCACGCTCGGCGGCGGCACCGTCCGTGACCCCTCCCCGCCGCGCCGTGGTAGTGGCCGGTCCTCGCGTCCCGACGAGCGCGCAGGGACCGTCGAGATCCGCCGGTCCGCCGCGCCTCGCCGCAGGCAGGCGCGGGTCGAGGAGGAGACCGGGCCGACGAAGGCAGCGGGACCCTCGGAGCTTGCCCGGGTGCTGCTGGCCGAGCTGGAGGCCGGAGGCGACAGGCCGCCAGGGGTCGCCGATCTGGCGGAGCGGGCCGGGGCCGACCGCCGGGAGGCCGAACGTGCCCTCGGCGAGCTGGTGGCCGCCGGCGCCGCGGTCCGGCTGAAGCCAGGGGTCGTCTACACCCCGGCCGCCTTCGAGCGCCTCCGCGACCGCGTCCTCGTGCTCGTCCGCGAGCGAGGGTCGGCCAGCATCGCCGAGGTCCGCGACGAGTTGGGCCTGAGCCGCAGGTACGCGCTGGCGCTGCTCGAGCACCTCGACGGCGAGCGAGAGCTGCGGCGCGATGGCGAGCGGCACTATCCGGGGAGGAGGGGATCACGGACCGTGGGCTGATCTGCGTGGGGCGGCAGGGGTCTGGTGGCCCGTCTGGTCTTCAAAACCAGCAGGGCGGTGTAGCCCACCGCTTGGAAGGTTCGATTCCTTCGCCGCCTCGTCTTGCATCCTGCCGGGACGGCTCATGGCAGGGTGACGCTCCGACTGCCGGTGAGGGGGCCGAAAGTTGTGAGGGGCATCCGTTCCTGGTCGACATCCGGCCTTGACCGAGGTGTTAGATTTTGATCGGGCTTTGTATAGTCAAAAGATGATTTTCTTGTAATTCTGGTAATCCTGACCAGTCGGAGGCGCCGATGTTCGATCGCAAGCTCAGCCGCCGCAGTCTTCTTGCAGGAGGAGCCGCGCTCGCCGGGGCGGCCGCCGCCGCCGGCTCGAGCGCGGGGGCGGACGTGCCCGCCGTGACGGGAACGCCCGAACCGCCGGAAAGGGTGGAACCGGCGATCATCAAAGGGGTCGAAGGGGGAGATCGCCTGACCCTGCAGATGCGCGACGGCACCATCCAGGAAATGGTCGATCCCAAGCCGCGGGAGGAATGGCTGGCCGGCGAGGAGGCCGATGTCATCTGGTTCTTCGAAGAGGACGAATGGGTCCTGTTCGACATCCAGCGGATGTACCGACCTCTGGAAGAAGCCGAGGTGACCGGCGAATCCCGCGGGCTCCTGACGACCTCCGGGGAAGAGATGAAGCTGACGTCGGAAACCGAGGCGAGCCAGTTCTTCGAGCCGGGACGGATCGTCGCCCGGTCTCCCTCCCGGATCGGGGCCGGGGACACCGTGATCGGGATCGGGCACCGCGACCCCACGGGCAGCTTCCTCGTGGTCGACCAGATCGGCGTGGCGAGGTCTTAGAGGATGTCGGCGCGAGGCGCGGGGAGCTGAGATGGGAGGCTTCCAGTCGGTGGGGCACGCACTGGCCGAGACCCTGGCCTTCGTGCGGACCGGCGCCGGGCACGGCATCGCCGTCTGGGTGCTCGCCATCGTCCTCTTCTGGAGCGCGGTCCCGAAGCTCCGTAATCCGATGAGGGCGGCCGTCGCGATATCGGACTTCCGCCTCGTCTCGACGCCGAGGCGCTGGCAGGGGGCGCTCCTCGGAGCGACCGAGATGGCGCTCGGCCTGTTTCTGGCATCCGGTGCGGCCCCCGGCGTCGCGCTTGCCGGGGCGTCGGTGATCTTCCTCGCCTTCGCGGCGACCATCGCACGCAGTCTCCTGATCGGCGAGCAGTTCCCGTGTTACTGCTTCGGCGGCGAGGACGACAGCATCACGGTCCTCGGGCTCCTGCGGGCCACGGCGCTCGGGGCACTTGCGATCCTCCTCCTCACGGCCCCTGGGGCAGTGGGCCATCCCGGCGTTGGCAGCGTCTATCTCGAGGCGATCGGCGCGGCGGCCGTCGTCGGGAGCTTCGCCCTGGTGTCCCAGTACCGGAAGCTCCTGGGGTGGAACGCCGACACGGTGAACTTCCTGCGCCGCATCGGTGAGGCGGAACTGTGACCACGCTTGGTGCGACCGCAGTCGTCCTCGGCGCGATCTGGCTGGGGGCGCTAACCGTCGCGGTGATACTGATGGTCCGGCAGATCGGCCTCCTCACGATCAGGCTGACCTACTCGGCACCGCATGGGGCGGCGGAGGAACACGGCCCGGCCATCGGACATCCGGTTCCCGACAGGGTCATGGAGCTGCTCAGCCTGAACGGAGAGGGGCGCAACCTGGTCTTCCTCTCCTGCACCTGCACGCCGTGTCGTGACTTCGCGTCCCGCGTCACCAGCGCGGAACTCGGCAGCGACACGACGATCGCGATCTCCGGCCGGGAGGAACTGGCGCGCGGCGTCGCGGCGCTTCTGCCGGAGGGAGCCGACTCGGTCTTCGATCCCGTGTCCGACGAACTGGCACATGCCTTCGGGATCCAGATGGTGCCCTTCGCGCTCCACCTCGCGGAAGGACACGTCAAGTCGAAAACCTACCTGCGCAGCCCGCAGGATCTCGGCGCGCTGCGAAACACCGACAACGGAGGGAACGGCCGCGTGATCGCGCTGGACGTCGAAGCGGGAGGAGATTGAGATGTTGAACCAGATCGGCGAGGCCAGCTCGACCTATCACGAGGGCCAGGAGCAACTCGAGAGCATCGTGGAGAGCGGCCAGTCCGACGGCCGGCTCGCGCGCAGCCGCTTCCTGAAGACGCTCGGCCTCGGGCTGTTCGGCGCGGGGGTCGCGATCTTCCTACCGAACCCGAAGTTGGCGGAGGCCTACTGCGGCAACGCCGCACCCTGCGAAGGCGCCGAACTCTGTTGCGGCGCCTGCTGCGTCCCGAACAAGTGCGACGAACACTGCAATCAGGGCTGGCTCGGCTGCTCGACCCACGAACAATGCTGGTACACGTGTTCTGCCGGCGGCATCCACATCAAGTGCTGCGACTGTTGGGACATCAACACCTACCCGGTGCCCTGCATCTGCCGATTCAATGTCGGCACCTGCTGAGAGCGCGACGCCCACGCCGACCGCCGGTGACAAACCGAGCGAGCGCTGGTCCCTTCCTGCGCTGACCTTGGTGGGAGTGGTGGCGGCGGCGATCGTCGGCGCTCTCGCGACCATCTCCCCGCTCGCCGCCCTCGGCCTCGCCGGCCTCGTCGCCGCCGTCGCGGTGGCGCTCCTACAGCAGACGATCCCGTGAGGCGGCAATGCGGTCGTCGGGATCGCTACCTACGCAGGTTTGCGCGGGCACTCAGAACTTGACTGGCGCGTGAAGGCCATGTTGTTCACGCTGAGCGGGACGATTTCGGGCCTCCTGGTCGGCGGTGCGTTGGCGGCCCTGGGTGCCATCCTCGATCCGACCACCCGCGCGGCGATCGGGGTCGTACTGCTCGGGATCCTCGTCGGCGGCGCGACCTGCGAGCTCTATGTCCGATCGATCCGGATACCTCAATTGGACCGTGAGACGGGGCAGATGAAGTTGAACCTCGGTTCGGTCGGCTGGCCGATCGTCAATGGCCTCGCCATCGGGGCGGGGTTCATATCGCGCATATCCTTCATGCTCTGGTACCTGATCCCCGTCCTCTGTCTGGTCGTCGGGAAGGTATGGGTCGGCGCCCTTATATTCGGCATGTATGGTTTTTCCCGTTGTGTGTTGGTCTTCGCATGGTTCGGATACATGAACGCCTGTGACATCGGCCAGGGAGAGTTGCACGAGCGGCTCTTCGCCCGGAAACCACTCGGGGTCAGGATCAGTGCGACCCTCCTACTCGGACTCGGCGTCGCGGCCCTGTTCTCGACGGGACTATGAACGTGCGCACCGGAACGGTAGTCGCAGCGATCGCAGCGCTCGCCCTCGTGGTTGCGGCATGTGGGAGCTCTGCGCCGTCGACCACGACCACGAGGTCGCTTGCCGCGGGCCAGGGGGCACCCACGGACACCTCCTGCGCCGGTGGTGTCAGTGCCCTCGCGGATTGGGTCGTCGGATTCGAAAGGGATCTTTCCGAGGCGGACGCTGGCGCTCTTCGCCACCTGACCAGCGGCCGCTTCGGTTGGTTCTCGGTCGATGACTGGCGTCATGGTCCGGGGAACGGCAACATCGTCGCGTACAAACCCAGGAAGCTGCTCGCCTTCATCCGTGCCCGCCACGGACTCCCTGTCCATTTCCGGACCGTCGCCTTCTCCCTGCACCAGGCGGCGCGGCACGTCGATTTCTACTATTGGGGCACCGTGCGCGGGACCGGCGTGGATCGCGGACGTCAGTTCGTGGGCAAGGCGGCCCTCAACTGCGATCGGACCTTGAGGGTCTGGAGCATGACCATCCGCATGCCCGGCTCTGACCTTCCCGCCCCCCGGTGTTCGACCCCTCCAGGCGACCAGGTCGAGGGATTCGCCGTCTGCAACGATGCTCAGGGGTTGGTCCTCGACCGCACGGGCTCTAACGCTGCTTAGATCACTGATTCCTATTCCCGGTCAGTGGTCGTAGGCGATCAGGCTGCGCAGCGGGCCGTCGAGCTCGCCGGCCTCCCATCGGCGCCAGTTGTGCCAGACGCAGGCGCCGAGCGCGAGGAGGCGCTGGGCGACCCTGGCCCGCAGGCCACCAGGGGTGCGGGCGCCATGGCGCTCCAGCGAGAGCTGATCCTTCGGCTGGTCGAAGATCGCCTCGATCCGCTGGCGCACACCACCGAGATCGCCGAAGCGCGGTGCCTCGTCGCGGCGGTCGGGTCGTAGGAAGAGACCGCCGAGCCCCGCCACGAGCTCTTCGATCGCGGTGCCGGAGAGCCCTTTGTCACCGATCACCGTGTAGCCGGTGAGATCGACCTCCTCGAGCAGCCCGGCGACGATCTCGCGCTCGGGCCGGTCGGCCGGGGCGAGCTCGAAGGCGATCGGCATCCCGTCCGGGGCGGCGAGCAGACAGAGCTTGAAGCCCCAGAAGTGACGCGAGTGGGCGGCGCAGTAGCCGTAGGCGGCGTGGCCCGCGAACTCCGAGCGCTCCACGGTCTGGCGCGATTGCCCGCAGGGCACGGGTGTCGCGTCGATCAGGCGCAGGTCGTCGCACCAGGAAGGCGAAAGGCGGGCCAGGTGGGAGAGCAGGGCGACGATCCGCGGGGCGAGGTCGCGGACCCGCTTGTTGTAGCCGGACTGGCCGGGGACGTAGGGGAACAGGTGGCCGAGGCGACGCCTGACGAACCGCAGGAAGCGGCGCTCCTTGGCGCAGTCGAGGAGGATCTGTGCAACCGCGAGGCAGATCACCTCGGCGTCGGAGATACGGGGCCTGCGGCCCGGGCGGGAAGGATCCCGCCCGGGCAGGAAATCGTCGGCCTGCACGTAAAGTGCGGTCAGAAGGTCGTCGAGGTCGGTGGGCATGTCGCCACCTCCGGGTGGTCGGAGTTGCCGGAACACACCGACCTTCGACGGCCTTCCCCTTGCCCCTATCCGGGCGCGGCTCGCCGCAGGTGATTAGGAATCAGTGATCTAGGGTCGGGGGTGGTGGCGTCCTACGGCGCTCAACCTGGAGGCCGCGATCGGCGCAGTGGTGCGGGATCGGGCGCCTCCCGGCGCCCGGCATCGCGACCGCACGGTCGACCGCAGGCCCGACCCCGCGCCCGACCTCACGCCCGACGGCATCGGTATCGCCGTCACGGCCGTCCTCCCGGGCATGCGGCTCGAATACGTCGTCCATAAAGAGACAGTGCGTCGGCGGCCGAAAGTGGTCCCTCCTTCGGCGGCGGAAACCCCGCTCCCGATCCTGGGCGGATTGACCCTGGCAGAGGCAGGGGGGCGCCGCGCCGATCCGGCGATCCTCGGCCGCGATCCGTTTCTCGACGGTGGTGATCATCCACCAACCTGACGAACGGCCGGGGCCGGGTGTTCAACTTCTTTCGCCGGTGGCCGGCCGCTCGCGCGGAGCCGGGGAGAACGCCGCGGCCGGTGCGCGGGGCGGTGTCGGAGGTGGAGATGGCGACCTGTTCGCGGGTCTCGGTTTCTCGCTGCCATACCTATACAGAGCGTCGAGCGGCGAAATTGGCCCCCCTTGTGTGACGGCTGTGTGACGAAGTCGCGCCTTCGGGTGAAGGCGATGGGGCGCGGGTCGGCGCCGCAGGTGGTCGACGACCAGGCCGTGGCCGGTGACAAGGAGTTAGGTCCTAGACGTCGACGATGCCGCCGGTAGACGCGGTTCGCCTACGCGCTGCGACCGATCCCGGCCTCCCCTACGGCTGGGTCTGGTCAAGCAGGAAGGCGGCCAGCGCCGCCGCCAGGCGGGCGCGGCGACGGGCTACCCGGCTCGCCCGCACGAGAGGATCCTGGGTGGCGCCGACATTGTCGTGATCGCGGTGCGGACGCGGCATGTGGCGGCGACCGTGGCGGGCCTTGGTGGAGACCATCACGGCCCCACCCGGTAGCGGCCGTCCTCCCAGGACACCAGCTCGACGGCCTGCAATTGCGCCAGGTGGTAGACGACGACGGCGATCGGCGGCTCGCCCGCCAGCCGGCGGTGCAACTCGCGCAGGCCGAGAGCGCCATCGCCGAGCAGCGCCATCAGTTCGGCCCGCAGCGGGTGGGCCAGCAGGGCTTCGCGGCGGCGCCTCATCCACTCGTCCATCGGGGACCCTCCGGGAGGCAGTCGGCGAGGTCATGGTCGAGGCACAGCTCATAGGCCTCGCGCACGGTCAACGCGAGCCAGTCGATCCCGCGCCGGGACAGGGCAAGACCTCCCGCGTAGCGCTCGAAGAGGAGCGCGTCGAGGCGCACGAGGTCGAAACTGTCGAGGCGGAGGTCGGGGCCGAGGCGGCTGGCGGCGTGGACGGCCCCACCGAGCCGCGGCGCCAACGAGGCGACATGGCCGGCGAACTCCTCGAGCGGGGGAGCCTCCCGACGGTCGGTCATGGGAGAGAACGGGGGAGACGGTAGAAGTGCTCGGTGACGCCGCGGACCGGACACGGCGGGACTGGATATGGGCGGCTGCGGCAGGCCGAGACCGCTGCGCAGCGGGCCGAGGAGCGAGACCGCACCACCTTCATCGAGAGCGAGAACCCCGCCGTGGCCGACGGTGAGGCCGATTGCCGGCCTGCCATAGATGCCCCCCAAATGCAGAACTTCGCTCCTGCGTCCGACGCCTTCCGATTCGGCGACCAGGAGTTCTTCTTCCGAGTTGAAAGCGACGCCGGCAAGCGGCGGACCGGGCTCCCGGTCCACGAAGGCTCCCGGCTTTTCGATCGTGACGAGACCGCCGCGCGTACCGACCGCCACCTCGCCGTAGGGAATCTGCGCGACAGAGGTGATCGGTCCTGGTGCTTTCCCAGGCGCCAGAACGAGTTTGGCGGCGCGACCCCCGACGCTCTCCCGAAAGACTGCTCCGTCGGCAAGGTCGAGGAGGAGGTGTCGTGGTGCGTCGTAGGGTTCCGGAACGAATTGTGCAGCCACGAGCTGCGCCGGCGAAGCGCTGCCCTGTCCGCGGAATTCCCGGGTGACCGTGTCGCTGCCAAGGGGCCGACCGCCGACCGTCAGGAAACGTTCGAGCCGGCCACTCTTGCTCAGCACCAGCACCACTTTCCCTGCTTCGGAGAAGGCGACCGCGAGCGCCGAGCCGTGACCGGCGGAATTGGCCAGCGGCAGCAAGCGTGGATGGTGTGGGTCGCTGACGTCAATCAGGCTGACCAAGCCGCTCGCATCCGCGCCCGCGGCCAACGGCAGGCCGGGGGCTTCCCCGATCGTCACAAGCGGCCGGGGCATCTTGACTTCACCGAGCAACGCACCGTTCGATGGTCGCCAGACCCGAAGTACGTCGTTGCTGCCTGCCGTGAGAACCAGGTGTTCGAGGCGGATCGCAGAGGTGACCTGGTCAGCCCCCGTCTCGATCACGCGTTCGACGCCGCTGCCTTCGAGTGCGACTTCGAGCATGCCGAGCTGACCGAGCACGCCCGGATGGAGGCGCTCCGCCGCCAGCGCCATCCACGCTGCGCGACCGCCTTCGCCTGCGGTGAGGCTGTGAGCGAGGACGCCTGCGCGCTGGGCGGCGTCTTCCTCGATGGTCGGAGCGCTTCCGCTCCGACTGAGGATCAGGGCCACGCCGAGCGCTGCGATAACGAGGAAGCCGAGCCCGACCAGCATTCGACGATGCATCAGCCCACTCCCGCCGCCGCCACTTCGCTCCGCCGGAGCGTGGCTTTCGATCGTTCGAGCATGATGCTCGTTTCATCTGATGGAGCCACATGCGAGAGGACATGGGCCTCCACGGCCAGGTCGGTTGGGGAGGCGGGCGGTTCTTCCGCGAGCGAGCTTTCGACGGTATGCCGGAGCAGCCTCGCCGCATGCTCCTGGGTGGTGGCGAGCAGTCCCGGGTCGCCCGCCCGACGAGCCGCGAATTCAGCCAAAACCGGACCGAGGAAGAACTCACCGCTTTGCAGCAGTGGTTCGACGGCAAGCCTGGGGGGCGTGGATCCGCCAGCCGATTCCACCCAGGCGGCGTGTGGACCAGCGAGAGCGCCTTAAACGCCGGAGAGCGCCTGCCGGGCAAGGAGAGAAAGCGGTGGATTACTGCCTGGTTGCGACGAAAGCACCAAGTGGTCGGCAGAAGCGAATCCAGCCCGTTGGAGAATTTCAGTAATTCCGTGCTTTCCGGAAGGTATGCGCCTTGGCGGGGGACGGCGCCGGGGAGGCTGAGCACGTAGCGACCGATGTCGAGGGTCTGACCCGCTCGCGGACCCATCACCGAGACGTGAATCGCGAAAAGGTCGTCCCCGGCCCCTTCGAGCGAGCGAAAGTAGAGCTTGAACCTGGCCGCGCGCCACGGCGGGACTTCGTGGTGTAGCTGTCGATAGACCACCTGTTCGCCTGGGACCGGGAGCAGAGGCAGGTCGACGAAAAAGGATTCGGCGACCGGAATCGCGCCTTCTCCTCCCTGCGGGGGCAGACAAGGGGTGATGCGAGCGCTGTCGGTGACTTCGACGCGAACACGGCCGAGGGGGATCCTTCCTCCGCCTTCATTGCGGATCGTGAAGTCGATCTGGGGCATCTTGGAAATGGCCCAGCGTACGGTGTCCCCGATGACGACCTTGCTTGATTCTTCCCCGTCCGTCAGGGCCACGGGGCGCTGTAGGCGCAGGTCCGTCCAGGAGCCGTCGCCTCCTCCCCCGGTGCCGCCCGCAGACCTCAAGGGGCCGATCCCGACCAGCGTCAATATCAGCGTCAAGATCCCTGCCACCGCAGCCAGGAAGAACACTGCGTTGGCGATGCGACGGCGCCATTTAGATCGAGTACCTCCGGCTTTTGACCAGCGCCATCTACCGGCGCGAAAAGCTACGCCGGACGGTGCCCCCGAACTTTCCTAGCGACTTGGCGACTCCCGACATCGTCCTTTGGAGAAGGTCGGCCGATTTGTCAGGTGATCCTCTCCAAACGCGCCGGATCCTAACTAGGTCTTGCGAACCCCGATGTCAGCGATGTCGCTTTGATCGAGTAACGCACGAGTTGCTGGACGTCCGGGATCGCCATGCCGCCTCATCTTGAATGGACATAAGAATGGTGATCTGGCGCACTGTGACCTCTCGCAGGACACGAATCCCCCCACCACAACCGGTACACCGAGGGCCGCTCTCTCGGGCGGTTGCGTCCAGCGACACTCGCCTCGTGCACTGCCGCGAACCCTGCAGTCGTCTCCGCTCGCGCTGCGGCCGAGTTCGTCGATCAGGCCGCTACCCCAATGATCGGGGCGCTGAAACCGGTGCTTGGTCCGGGGTGGGCAGCGGCTGCGGACGATCCGCATCGACGACGGTCACGGGCAGCCCGACCTCCGCCCGGATGCGGCCGACGAGCGCGTCGGTGTCCTCCCAACCGGTCTCACCGCCGGGGAGGAGGACGACCTCGTTTGCCGGAAACTCGCGGAGGCCGTCGATCGTCGCCTGCAGCGGCTCGGTGACGGTCACGTGACCTACCGCCTTGACTCCGTGACCTTCGAGCGCACGGATCGTCTCGTCGACCCGACGCTCGGCCGGGCGCACGTCGTCCTCGTCGACATCGTCGGCGAGGGCGTTGAGCTTCGCAGGGGTGAAGACGGGAGCGAGGATCATCGCCTCGGTGGCGGCATGGTCGGCACGTCGACAAACCTCGGCGCAGAGGGCCGGGTCGTCGAGACCCTGATTGGCCACGACGAGCACCCGGTGACTTCCGTCTTCGTCCGCGACCTCGATATCGAGCGGAGCCCGTTCGCGCCCGACCCCGTGGATCGCGAAGACGACCATCGGGATCCAGAGGGCGACGGCGACGATGATCCCGGCCATCGGCCCGCCGAAGCGGAACACCGCGAGGCTCACCGCCAGCACGCCGAAGGTGTAGATGGTCGCCGGGATGCCGACCAAGTCTGAGTCGAGCCAGTGGTTGATGCGGTCTCTCATCGTGCGCAGAGACTAGGCTCGCCCCGACCGGTCCCCATCCGTATTTTCCCGACCGGCTGGGAGTGGTCGGGCCGGGTGGGCGCTGGCCGCACCCGGTGCGTCTCAGGTTCGGGTGGAGGACGATGCCGACCCGTCAGGGCCGGGCCGGATCGCCTGCTTCGAGGGGAAGGCGCTGGCGCTCCCAGGCGAGCATCCCCCCGGTGACGTTGTGCGCGTCGATCCCGGCTTGGCGAGCCTGGCGGGTCGCCATCGCACTGCGCGAGCCCGACCGGCACACGAAGGCGACGGGCTTGCCGGCGGCGCCCAGCCGTTGCAGGTGCGCCGCCAGTTGACCCAGCGGGACGGGCTCGGCGCGCGGTGGGTGCATCTGCCGGAACTCATCTGGCTCACGGACGTCGATCAGGAGCAGCCTGCCCTCCGCGGAACCGGCCGCCGCGGCAGCGGGATCGAGGTCGTCGGCGGAGCGACGCATGCGGGACAGGAAGGAGGCGTTCATCTTGGGTTCCAGCTCCATTCATCGGGTGGCGCAGCTGTTGCCACCGGTCTCGAGTTCCGGGTCGAAGGGGCGAGTCCCGGAGTTGACGGCGATGATCTCCTCGTAGTTCGCGGGGCGAGGAGGCATGGCGGCCGTCACCTCGCGGGCGAACTCCTCAGGATCGTGCAGGGCCAGCTCGGGGACCTCCGCCCGGACCGTGCCGAGGCGAGGCGCGATGGCCTCGATGTGAACCCCAGGGTGGCGCGTGGCAGGGGAGGAGGACGGTGTCGTCCCCGAGCGCCAGGACCCGCCCGTGCAGGGTCGCGTGGAGCATCAACGCCATCTCCTTGGCGCCCTCGCTGTCGCCGCGCTGGAGGTCCGGTCGGGCGATGCCGTCGGCGAAGAGGGAGTCGCCGCCGATCAGCGCTCGGTCCTCGATCACGAGGCCGGTCATGTCGGTGGTGTGACCGGGCAGTGCCAACGCCCTCAGGGTCACGCCCCCGACCGTCAGCTCCTCGCCGTCGGCTACCGGCACCACCCGGTCCGCGTAGGTGAGGCCGCGCTCGAGCGCCGCCTCCGAGAGCCGCAGCGTCGCGGCGCTCGCCATGGCGAGCTCACGCGCTCCGGAGATGTGGTCGGCGTGGATGTGGGTGTCGAATACCGTCGTGATCCGGGCATCGAGGTCCCTCGCGAGGTCGAGGTAGAAGCCGGGTCGGGCGCCGGGTCGACGACGAGCGCCTCTCCCCCCGCGGCGAGCAGATAGGAGAGGCAGCCGCGGCCGGGCCGCTGGACCTGGATCACGTCGAGGCCGTCGATGCCGAGCTCCACCGGCCGGGCCTGCAGGGTGCCGAGCCATCCCCTCATCCCGCTGTCGAGGACCATCGCGTCGACCCCGCGGGCGCGGAGCGCGTCGGTCACTCCCTGCGCGGTGACGCCGCGTTCGCAGACCACGGCGACGGGGCCGTCGAGCTGGGCGTCGACCTGATCGGGGTCGGCGAGGACGTGGGCGGCGGGAAGGTGGCGGAAGCTCGCACCCGCGGCCTCGATCGAGTCCTTCGCCTCGGCGCGCACGTCGAGGATCGTCATCGGCTCGAGGCCGGCGAGACGGTCGGCCAGGTCGGCGGGCTCGATGGTCGCCTGCGGGCTGCCGCCGGGAGGCTCGGATACAGAGGGATGGACTGACACGGCTCCCACCTTTCACAAGTTCACAATTGTATAGTTGTATGTAAGCACAGTCGGTACAAATCCCCAAAGGACTCAGACCCCGACTCCGGCGACCGTCGCCACCGCCACACCGACGGCCACCAGCACCACCAGCGCGGCGAAGGCGCGCCCGAGCAGGCGGGTGGAGACGCCCGCCGCGAGCCGCGGGCCGGCCAGCGCGCCGGCGACGGCGGCACCACCCATCGCGGCGGCCACCGGGACGTCGAGCGTGCTTCCCATGGCGAGGTGGGCGAGAAGTCCTGACGCCGAGACGATCGCGACGATCGCCATCGAGGTCGCCATCGCCTCGCGCAGGCCGAAGCCCAGGCGGACGACCAGCGCAGGCACTACGACGAAGCCGCCGCCGCCGCCGACGCCGACCAGCCCGGTCAGGGCGCCGATCCCGGCCCCGGCCTCGGTGAGCTCCCGCGGGGCCGCGTCGGGGATCCCTGGGCCACGGCGACCGCGGAGCCGGCACGTCGCCAGGTGGCACGCGCGGCGATCACCATCACCGCGCTGAAGATGAGCAGCAGGACGGCGCCGCCCAGCGCGCGGTTGGCGGCCGCTCCGACGAATCCGCCGAGCACGGCGGCCACCGACAGCCAGGCGGCCGAGCTCCAGCAGACGGCGCCACGGCGGGCCTGGCCGACCGCCCCCGTCGCCGCCGCCATCGCGACCACCGCGAGGCTCACGGTGGTGGCCTCGTGAACCCCGAGCCCGACCACGTAGACGAGGGCGGGGACCGCTAGGACGGCGCCGCCACCGCCGACCATGCCCATCACCAGGCCGATCAGCAGGCCGAAGGCGATCGTGCCGATCACGATCGGCCGCCTCTCGCGATGTCCCGATCCATCCGCGCCTAGAAGGCGGTGACCCCGCGCTTGCGGCTGGCGAGGAAGTAGCGCTCGAAGGCGAGCTTCGCCCAGTGGGCCTGCGGACCCGCCATCACGTGGGCGGTCGGTTCGTCGCCGTCCGCGTAGATGCCGTGGGCGAGGACGTTGTCGGCCTTGAAGATGATGCCGTTGTTGCCGGCATCCAGCACGCAGATCGCCGAGAGGTCGGCGATCGGCAGATCCCGATGTGCCTTCCCGGTGAGGTCGGCGACGATGTTCTCGGCGGCGACCTTGGCCATCGTCTCGCTCATCTGCCCGGTCTTGGGGACACCCGCAGGCACCTGGGTGGTCTCGGGCGGGGCGATCGCGGTGGCCACGCCGGCGGCGTAGACGTCCTCCTGCTCCGGATGGCGGAAGCGGTCGTCGATCGGCACGAAGCCGACCGGATTGGCCAGGCCCTCGCTTTCGCGGATCGCGTCGACGCCGGCGAACGGGGGCACGATCATCGAGAAGGCGAAGGGCAGGACCCGGCCGCCATCGAGCTCGATCTCGCCCTCACGGACCTCCACGATCGAGGCGTTGGGGATCCCCTCGATCCCGAGCCGCTCGAGGAAGCCCTCGACCCGTTTGCCGGAATCGCCGACCCCACCGAGGCCGAAGTGGCCGAGGAATGGCTCGGCGGTGATGAAGGTGACGGGAGCGACCTTCTCCAGCCCCGCCTTGCGGATCCGGTGGTGGACGTTGAAGAGGAACTCGTAGGAGGCGCCGAAGCAGGAGCCGCCCTGGGCGGTGCCGACGACGACCGGGCCGGGATTCTCAAGGAAGCGCTCCCAGGCGAGCCGCGCCCGTTCGGCGTGGTCGAGGTTGCAGACCGACTGGGTGAAGCCGCCGTCGGGCCCGAGGCCGGGGATCTTCTCGAAGGCCAGCCGCGGGCCGGTGGCGACCAGCAGCTTGTCGTAGTCGAGCGAGCGGCCGTCGGTGGTGGCGACGGTGTGGGCGGCGACGTCGACACCGGCCGCCGCCTCGTTCACGAATTCGACGCCCTTCTTGTCGTAGAGCGGGGCCAGGGGGAAGGTCACGTCCTCGGCGTCCCTGGCGCCGAAGGGCATCCAGATCAGCGAGGGGATGAAGGTGAAGCGGTCGTGGGGGTCGAGGACGACGACCTCGTCGCGATCGTCGAGGTGCTTCCGCACCTCCAGGGCGCCGGTCATGCCGGCGAAGCTGGAGCCGAGTACGACCACGCGCTTGGGGCTGGAAGAGGACATTGAATCTGCTCCGTTCGGTCGTGGCTATTAACTATTAACCATTGTACAGTTGTGAAGATGTGGACTGTCCAGACAGGCCGAGGCTCACCCAGGCGGGACCATCCTCAGCCTGGCCGCAGGGACGACGGAGCACATCGGGTATCTAGCCCCCGTCCGGTGTGGCGATCAACGGATGGGCGGTATCGCAACCCGACGGAGACTCGGGCGAGATGGAACTCCTCGAACTAGCCGGCGATCATCCGCTCGAGCTCGAGCAGCTGGGTCTCGATCCCGGAGCAGACGCGCTCGCAGAGACCCAGGACCTCCGGGTCGGAGATCCGGTAGAGCGAGCTGGTCCCCTGTTTGCGACGGGCGACGAATCCGCCGGCCAGAAGGGTCGAGAGGTGCTTGGAGACGTTCTGCTGGGAGGCACCGAGCGCCGACGCCAGCTCGCCGACGGAGGCTTCCTCCTTGGTCCTCAGGAGGTCGATGATCCGCAGCCTGGTGGGATCGGAGAGGGCGCGGAAACGATCGGCGATCAGCTCGGCGGCCTCGGGGGTCATCGGGGTTTTCACGTCTGCTATCTTACTCCACACTTGTTAAGTTGTGAACTTGTAGATCAACCAAGCGGAGGATAGCGATGAGTGCCACGACCGTAACGCCGCAAGCTCCACCGTCGCCTCGTGCCGCCGGCTCAGTCTGGCCGCTGGAGCGGATCCTCTTCCTGATGGCGGGGACGATGACGGCTCTGAGCGCCCTGCTCGCCGCCGTCGTCAGCCCCTGGTTCCTGCTGCTGACCGGCTTCGTCGCGGCCAACCAGCTGGCCTTCGTCGTCTTCGGCAACTGCCCCAGCTCCCTGGTGCTGCGGCGCTGGTTCGGCGTCAAGGGCGCCTGCGACCGATGAGCACGCTCGGTCCGGTCGGGCGGCTCGGTCGCTACGCCGCCGCTCACAGGCGGACCGTCTTCATCGCCTGGGCGGTGATCGCGGTCGGCCTCGGCGTGCTGGCGCCGCGGGTCGAGACCGCGCTCTCCGGTGCCGGCTGGCAGGCCAACGGCTCGGAGTCGGTCAAGGTCCGCGAACAGCTCGACAAGAACTTCGGCGGCGCCGGCGGCTATGCGCTCCAGGTCGCGGTCCACTCCGGGGAACTGACCGTCGCCGACCCCGCCTTCCGCCGCACCGTCGCCCGCACCGAACGGATCCTCGCCGCCGACCCGGCGGTCGGTTCGGTCGTCCCGCCGCAGCGCGGCTCCTCGATCTCGCGCGACGGCCACACCGTGATCGTCGGCGCCACGGCCGCGAGGAACCCGAACTCGATGGTCGCCGCGGCCAACGACCTGAAGACCGAAATCAAGGACGCCGCCGCGTCCGGGGTCGAAGCGAACCTCACCGGCGCCGCCGGCATGTGGTCGGACTTCAACGAAGCCAACCGCGAAGCGATGATGAAGTCGGAGCTGATCTCCTGGCCGGTGACGCTGGCGATCCTCGTGCTCGCCTTCGGCTCGCTGGTCGCCGCCGGGCTGCCGCTGATGCTGACGATCGTGGGCCTGATCGCCTCCGCCGGCGTCCTTTACATCGGCACCAAGATCGCCCCGATCTCGATCTGGGCGATGAACTTCGCGCTGATGTTCGCCTTGGCGCTGGGCATCGACTACGCCCTCTTCATCGTCATGCGCTTCCGCGGCGCCCTCTTCGGGCAACACGAGAAGACCGAGGACGCCGTCGGCGAGACGATGGACACGGCCGGCAAGGCGGTCCTCTTCTCCGGCCTCACCGTGCTGATCTCGCTCTCGGCAGTGATGCTCGTGCCGAGCCCGGCGTTCCGCTCGATGTCGCTGGGGATCATGATCTCGGTCATCTTCATCCTGGCGGCGACGCTGACGCTGTTGCCCGCCGTCCTCGGCAAGCTCGGGCCACGTGTGGACAAGCTGTCGTTGCCCTGGGTCCATCAAGGCGAGCACCGCTCGCCGCGCTTCGCCCGCTGGGGAGAGTTGCTCTGGCGCCGGCCGCTCGTCTTCGGCGGTATTGCCCTCGTCGTCCTGCTCGCGCTTGCGGTGCCGGTCCTCGGCATGAAGACCGGGATGCCGTCGATCAAGGTGGTGCCGAAGGGCGACTCCTCGCGCGTCGGCTACGACCAGATCAGCTCCGCCTTCGGGACCGGCGCGCCGGGCACCCTGCAGATCACCGCGCCGGGTTCGGAGGCCAAGGAAGTGACGGCGGTGCTACGCGAAGACGCCGGGATCGCGAACGTCTCGGCGCCGGTCGAAGGGGGCGGGGGAGCGGTTCTGATCCAGGCCGTCCCGACCACCGGGCCCTCGACCGAAGCGACGGGTCACACGATCGACCGGCTGCGCGCCGACCTTCCGGCGGCGGCGCTCGTCGGCGGCCCGGCGACCGAAAACCACGACCTCGAAACCGCGCTCTCCTCGGCGACGCCGCTGGCGATCGGGGTGATCCTGGCGCTCGGCTTCCTGCTCCTGCTGGTCGCCTTCCAGGCCCCGCTGATTGCGGCGATCGGGGTGCTCGCCAACCTGCTCTCGACCGCCGCCGCCTTCGGCGTGGCCACGCTCATCTTCCAGCACGGCCACCTGTCCGGCTTGCTCGGCTTCGAATCGCAGGGCTTCCTCGACGCCTGGGGACCGATCTTCTTCTTCGCGATGATCTTCGCGATCGCGATGGACTACACGGTCTTCCTGCTCTCCTCGGCGCGGGAGCACTGGGAAGCGACGGGCAGCGCCAAGGATGCGATGGTCGGCGGGCTCGCCCATTCCGGCCGGGTGATCCTCGCCGCCGGCGGGGTGATGGTGGCGGTGTTCTTCACCTTCGCGCTCTCCGGCCCGCTGCCGCCAAAGGAGATGGGCACGATCCTCGGCGTCGCCGTCCTGCTCGACGCCTTCCTGGTCCGCCTGCTCTTGCTACCGGTCTTCCTGCGCCTCAGCGGCAAGGCGGCCTGGTACCTGCCCGCCTGGCTCGACCGGATCCTGCCGGACGTCCGCTTCGGCCACGGAGATGGTGCGGCGGCCCCTGCGCCCGTTCAGGAGGAGGAGCCGGTCGCGGTCGGGTCGGGATCGCGCTGAACCGGAACCGGTGCGCCGAGCCGGCACACCTTGGGTCAGCCGACCAGGATCAGCACCACGGTCATCACCCCGAGCCCCATGCCGAAGGCGCCGAGGCCCGCCAGGGCGAGACGGGGGGATTCGAACGGTCTTCCCGTGGACTCCGCCTCGAGCAGTCGTCGACGACAGGATCGGGAATACGCCAGCATGCAGAGGGCGTAGACCGCGAAGCCGACCGCGGCCACCACGGAGGGCCAGTGCAGGGAGCCGCGGTCCAGCCCCGGGATCGCCAAGCAGGCGGCGATCAACAGGGCGATCAGGGCGATCTGGCGTCCGCTCCGCACAAGATCCCCGCCCGGGTCGGGCGCCGCCGTCCTCCGTGCGTAGATGGGCCTCACCGTCTAAGCGTCCGCGGTCGGCGCATGCGATCCTCGACCTTCGTGAAGATTGCAGGTCCCCTGCGATCCTAGCGCCGCCGATCGCGGGCCTGACGTCCTTGAGGTCGCGATGGCAAAATGCCCGCGTGCTCGCATCGCTCCCAAGCCCCTCGAGCAGCGGGCTCGGGATCGGCCCCTTCGAGGTACACGCCTACGGACTGATGTATGCGATCGGGGTCGCGCTCGCGATCCTGATCACCAGGCGCCGCTGGAGTGCGGTCGGCGGCAATCCGGACCTCGTCTACGACGTCGCCCTCTGGGCCTTCCCGGCGGGCCTGATCGGCGGCCGGATCTACTTCGACCTCACCAGCTTCTCCGAAATGCCCCACACCTGGTACGGCCCGATCGCGGTCTGGGACGGCGGGCTCGGGATCTGGGGCGGGGTCGCCGCCGGAGCTGCCGTGGGCATCTGGCGCCTGCGACGTGCCGGGGTCAGCGTCGCACCGTTCATGGACGCGGTCGCGCCTGCGCTCCTGGTCGCCCAGGCGATCGGGCGGATCGGCAACTACTTCAACCAGGATCTCTTCGGCGGGCCGAGCAGTCTGCCCTGGGCGATCCAGATCGCGCCGGCCAACCGTCCCGTCGGCTACTCGAACTACGCCACCTTCCACCCGACCTTCCTCTACGAGCTGATCTGGGATCTGGCCCTGGCCGCCTTCCTCGTCTGGCTCGGACACCACCGCAGGATCCGCCCGCCCGGCCTCTTCGCCCTCTACGTCACCGGCTACTCGGCCTTCCGCATCTTCGAGGAGTCGATCCGAGTCGATCCCGCCCACCACATCCTCGGGCTGCGCCTGAACCTCTACGTCGCCGCCGTGTTGACGATCCTGGGTGCCGCATGGTTCGTCGCGATCCAACGGGGACCCGACGAGGCGGCCGGCGGGAGGGAAGCCGAGGCCCGGCCCCGATCCCTCTCCCGGCCGCCCCCCTGAGGAGGATCGAGCTGCTGATGGCCTGCCCCCGGTGACGACCTATCTCCTCCTGGCCCTGCTCGGGTTGGTGGTCGGCATCTTCGGCACCCTGGTCGGCGCCGGCGGCGGCTTCATCCTCACCCCGGTCCTGCTGATCCTCTATCCGGGCCAGTCGGCGGCGACGATCACCTCGATCAGCCTCGTCGTCGTCTTCTTCAACGCCGCCTCGGGCTCGGTCGCCTACGCGCGGATGCGCCGGATCGACTACCGCTCGGGCCTGCAGTTCGCGCTCGCCGCCCTGCCGGGATCGGTCGCGGGGGCCACCGCCGTGCGCTTCGTCCCGGTCCGGGCCTTCGACGCGATCATGGCCGTGGTGCTGGCGGCGAGCGCATACGCGGTGGTCCGCCTCCGTCCCCACGCCGAGCGCCCGATCCCCGGCGGTGAGACCACCGCCCGTCATCTCGTCGACGGCGCAGGCACCGCCTACTCCTACCGGGTCCCGGTCCGCCGCGGCATCGCCTACAGCGTAGGCGTCGGCTTCCTCTCGAGCTTCCTCGGGATCGGCGGCGGCATCATCCACGTCCCGCTGATGGTCGGCACGCTCGGCTTCCCGATGCACGTCGCCACGGCGACCTCGCACTTCGTCCTCGTCTTCATGTCGGGGGCGGGAAGCATCACCCACCTCCTCGCCGGGACCCTCTCGGTCGGGCATGGCCTGCGCAGGGCACTGGCGCTCTCGGTCGGGGTACTGCCGGGGGCGCAGGTGGGGGCGATTATCTCCCGGCGGCTCGCCGGCCCGACGATCAGGCGGCTCCTGGGGGCGGCGCTGATCGTGCTCGCCGCGCGGCTCCTGATCTCGGTCTTCTTCTGAGCGGCGTCGGTCCATATCCGCTCCGGTCGGGGCCGCCGGCTTCCCGGGGCCGGGGAAGCCTCGCTCCCCTCGGCCTTCAGGTGAAGATGATCTGGCCGCCGGCGGCGAGGCCGTAGAACTCGCCGACCGTGATCACGTCGGTCACCTCGTCGACGAAGTCCTCCTTGTCCAGGCCGAAGAGATCGACCGAGGCCTTGCAGGCGTAGAGGCCGGCGCCAGATTCGGCGATCATCTCGACGAACTCGGGGATCGGCGGGATGTCGAGCTTCTCCATCTCCTCGGCCAGTTTGTGGGTGACGAAGGCGGAGACGCCGGGGATCCCGCCCGCCCAGGTCGAGAGGTGCAGGCCGGGGTTGCCGACCGTCGCCACCTTGACGTGCTCGTGCTTGGCGCGGCTGATCGCGTCGAGGCCGAAGAAGGTGAAGAAGAGGTTCGCCTCGATTCCCTCCATCCGTGCCCCGTTGGCCATGATCAGTCCGGGGTAGATCCCCTCCAGCGAGCCCTTCGAGACGATGATCGAGACCTTCGCGATCGGCTCGGAGGCGTCGCCGTTCTCCTGCGTGCTCACTCTCTCCTCCTCTAGATGCAGCCGCGCGGCTTCGGGATGCCGGCGATCTTGGCGGCCAATTTCGCCGGCCCTTTCGGGAACAGTTCGTAGAGCTCCTTGATCGGCACGCCCGAGGCTTTGCCGAGGGTGCGGATCGAGGGCGCCGTGCCCGATTCCAGGTAGCGGTCGCGCATGAAGTGGACGACCTGCAGGTGGCGGTCGCTCAGCTCCCCGATCCCGGCCTCGGCGGCGATCGCCGCGGCGACGTCCTCGTTCCACTGGGACGGGTCGATCATGAAGCCTTCGGCGTCGACCTCGACGGCCGTGCCGGCATAGGTCATCGTGCTCACGGTTCTCCTCCTTGCTTGGGTGCCTGCTTGCCCGCCATCGACATCGTCGCGTCGATCCCCGGGACCTCGCGGCCGGGGAGCAGGACGTGCCAGTAAAGCGGCTCGAAGGCGAGCTTGCCGAGGTGGTTGAGGCGCGATTCGCGCAGCAACGGCAGCGGCCCGAGGTGGGCCTCGGGATAGCGGCCGGGCAGCGGCTCGACCTCGTAGTTGAAGTCGATCAGGAGCGCCTTGTGGAAGCCGCTCTCGATGAAGCAGTTGACGTGCCCGTCGTAGCTGCCCTCCGGCTCTTCGCCGCCGAGCACGCGCTCGACGTTCGCGCAGAGCGTCTCGGCCTCGAAGTGGGTGGCCGAGCCGGCCTTCGAGGTCGGCAGGCTCGCCGCGTCGCCGATCGCGAAGACGTTGGGCGCCGCCTTTGCCTGCAGGGTGTGGACGTCGACGTCGACGAAGCCGAGGTCGTCGCCGAGGCCGGGGGAGCGGGCGACGAACGGCGCGCCGCCGTGCAGGGGGACGACGACGGCGAGGTCGAAGGGGATCTCGCGCTCGTCCCAACTGACCAGCCGGTGCTCGGCACCGTCGACGCGGCCGGTGGCGAACTCCGTCTCCAGGCCGATCCCGCGTTCCTCCAGCATGCCGCCCAGGTGCTCGCCCGCGACCGGCTTGGTGAAGGCGGCGTCGAGCGGCGTCGCGAGGGTGATCTCGACCTTGTCGCGGACGCCGCGCTCGCGCAGGAACCAGTCGGCGAGGAAGCAGAACTCGAGCGGCGCGACCGGGCATTTGATCGGCATGTCGACGAGGTTCACGACCAGCCGGCCGCCGTCGAAGTCGACGAGTGCCCAACGCAGCGCGGTCGCGTCGTCGAGCGAGTAGAAAGAGAAGACGCTCTCCCCCCAGCCAGGGCCGCGCAGTCCGTCGGTCTCCTCGGAGAGGAGGGTGGAGCCGCTGGCGACGATCAGCGCGTCGTAGGCGAGGTCCGTGCCGTCGGCGAGGTGAACGGCGTTCTCCTCGAGCTCGACCCTGTCGACCTCACCGAGCCTGAAGTCGATCCCGTTGTGGAGCTGCTCGCGACGCGAGCGGACGATGCCCTCCGGCCGCTCGAGCCCGAACGGGACGAAGAGGAGGCCCGGCTGGTAGAGGTGGGCGTCGTCGCGGTCGACGACGGTGATCTGCAACTCCTCGACGTCGTTCTCTCGGCGCAGCCGGTTGGCGACCATCGTCCCGCCCGTGCCACCGCCGATGATCACGATCCGCTTCACGCGGTAGAGGATGCGGCGCCGCCCGCGGCTTCGCATCCGTCCTAAGCCGCAGCCTCCACGCGGGGATCACCGCATGCGGGTCCCTGTCGCCCGGCGGTGCCGAGGAGCGGTCGTTCTCCAAATTCCTGGCGGACTAACTCAACAATTAGTCAACATCTAATTCACCATCTCTTCACACGGTCGTCCCACCCGGTTAACGGGTGGTGTGGAGGTCTCGGCCTAGGTTCGTCGGGTTCTTCCCCAACGGAAAGGAATGCCATGAAGAAGGCTCTGTCGAGGAGGCCGCGGCGGCTGTCGCTGCGACTCGGGATCGGACTGCTGGTGGGGGTGCTCGCGCTCGCTGGCCTGACCGGCACGGTGCTGGCGGACGGCCACTCCTGGTTCGGCGGTGGCGGTGACAACCCCTGGCCGTACGAAAACACCGGTCCGGCCCCGGTCCTGGCGACCGTCGGCGACATCTCCTGCCAGCCGGGCTCGCCGGTCGAAGGCGAGAAGCAGAAGGATGTCTGCGACAAGACCGGCGCCGGCTACACGACGCGGATGGAAGCCCAGGCCGCGACCGCGAACCAGATCGAGGAAATGAAACCGAACCTGGTCGCGATCCTCGGTGACGAGCAGTACGAGGTGGGCCGCTACCAGGACTTCCTCGGCTCCTTCGACAAGACCTACGGGGCGTTCAAGTTCCTGCAGCGACCCTCCCCGGGCAACCACGAGTTCTACTCCGAGCACGGTGAGACCGGCGTCCACGGACGCGGCTACTTCGACTACTACAACGGCACCGAACTCAACTCGAACGGCACGCCGGTCGAAGAAACGATCGCCTCCGAAAGCGGTGGCCCCTCCTTCACCCAGCCGCGCCCGCGCCAGGACGGCCAGGCCGGCGAATACGGCGCCGACGGGAACGGCTGGTACTCCTACGACCTCGGCTCCTGGCACATCATCTCCCTCAACGCCGAGTGCGCGGTGCGGCCCGGTGGCTGCGGCACGAGCGGTGAATGGTTCGCGAGCGAGACGAAGTGGCTGGAAGGCGACCTGAACAGCGACCACGCCGCCTGTACGCTGGCCTACTGGCACCAGCCCACCTTCAGCTCGACCGCGGAACCGTCGACGGCCGACAGCGAAGAGGGCGAAGTCACCGACGCCTGGTGGAAGCTCCTCTACGCCCACCACGCGTCCCTGATCCTGAACGGCCACGACCACGTCTACTCACGCTTCGCGCCGATGAACCCGGCCGGGGAACCGGACCCGCGTCACGGCATCCGCGAGTTCATCGTCGGCACCGGCGGTGAGTCCCTCGACGAAGTGATCCCGACCACGCCGAACCTCGAAGCGTGGGCCGATCAGTACTACGGGGCGATGAAGCTCACGCTGCTGCCGAACGGCTACAGCTGGGACTACGAATCGGCGATGAAGAGTCCCGAAGCGCCCGAAGGCACGCCCGCGAGCTACAGCGACACGGGCGCGGGCCGCTGCAACGGCGGTCGCTTCCACTGAGTCAGAGATAGTGCGCGACGACATCCTCACCAGGCCCCGGCCGGCTTTCTCGTCCGACCGGGGCCTGGGGGGCGGCACCGCATACCCCGGCGCGCCGCCAAAGGAACTGTGGGCATGGCGGCGATCCGACGCGCCGTCGGGCACCGGAGCGGACTCCGGAGGCCGACTTGGACCGGCGTCGGCGTAGACCCCTCACCGCATGTTCGCCTGGCCCTTCCGTGGGCTCGGTCGCCATCGCCAACCCGGTGACGGGCATCGGACGGGTGTCTCGGGACACCTTAGTCGCCACGCGACGCCTGGTCGGGATCTCGCTCAGGTCGATGCGATCCTCCGCGGTGGTCCAGATCCAGGAGGCGTCGGCTGCCGTCCGCTTCTCAACACCGCCGGTAAGTTGGAGGGACGGTGCCGAATCATCCGGATGGCAAGCCAGCCCCACCCGATTGAACTTTCAGCGTCCCCGGGCGTGGGCCGGCGAGGAGCGCCTTGCGGGGTTGGGCCACGGGTTGGGCCAGACGATGCCGCTTGTGTCCTCTCCTGTCCCCTTGTGTCCGCTCGAAAACCGCTCCATAGAGCGGATTCGGCTTGAGATCAGGGATCGCGCCCTTGACAAATCTCCCTTAGGAGGCGGCTGCTCTGATCCGCTGAGCTACCGGGGCCGACCTGATTATCCCCAGAGTGGGTCATGGGCGGCTCATCGGAGCGGATCCGCTTCAGCCACCCCGCGCGTACCCAGCGCCGACCACCGCTGCTAGTGTGCCGCCCGATGGTCGGCTGGGGAGAACCGGTGAGCAGTCCCGAAGTTGCAACAGGGACCGAGTCGTGATGGCCCGACGATCGATCCAAAGGCCGGCACGGTGACGTTCAAGTTCAAGGCGACCGGAAGCTCGACCGGCTTCCAGTGCGCGCTTGTCTCCAAGTCCCACCGAAAGCCGAAGTTCCGGCACTGCGTCTCTCCAAAGACCTACCGCGACCTGCGGCCAGGGAGATAGGCGTTCGAGGTCCGCGCCCTCGGCCCTGCTCCTTGCGATCGCGGTGCCGTTGATCGCGGCTACCTCCTCCGAGGCCGATACGTCGGTGATCGCCGAGTTCGAGCCTGCCTCCACGGGAGGCGGGTGGTCCGACAACGGGGGCGGTGGTACCGACAGCTCGACCTCCGCGCCGTCGCCGGCCGCCGTGACCTCGACGGTGAAGCCGAAGGTCAAACCTCTGGTCTGTCATAAGGGATTCCGGAAGCAGAAGGTCCGAGGCAAGGTGAAGTGTGTGAAAGCCAAATCTGATCACAAGAAGGCGAGGCACCACAAATAGCGCTTGGGCCGCCACCCCTACGCATGAACCACGTCTGCTGCACGTCGCTGAGACTCCGGGGATGACTCGGCGAGTGCGATGCCGGGGGAGCGTGGCGATGTCGACAGGCGTCGTCGTGCTCGGTGTGGCCTTCGCCATCTGGGGCGCAGGCGGCGCGGATGCGGCAACTCCACCGGATCCAGCCTCCAACTTCGCTGCTGGCCCGCTGCCGGCAGCCTGCTCCACGCCGACGTCGACGGATTGCGAGAACGCCTCCATCTACTACCTCGATCAGGCCCGGGTGGCGATGGGGCTCGGCCCCTATCGCCTGCCACCGGCCTTCGCCAGCATGCCTGCGGACGAGCAGATCTTCATCCTGACGAACCTCGACCGGGAAGCGTACGGCTCGACGATGTTGACCGGCCTGAACGCGGAAGTCTCGGCCGCCGCCTACTCGGAAGGGGTCTATTACGAAACCGATCCCGGGGTCAACGAGGGAAGCACCCCGTATGGCTGGCACAGCGGCCCGGCGGTATGGGCGGGCTGGTTCGTGAACGCGCCGGCGGCGTATTTCGCGTGGGTATACGACGATGGCTACGGTTCGCCCAACGGCGACTGCCCGGAACCGACGAGCACCGGCTGCTGGGGCCATCGTCATGTCCTGGTCGGCGACGGGAGCGTCGTCCCAGGCGTGGAATGGGTCATGGGCGCAGCGGCAGGGCTGTCTGCCGAAGGGCGCCAGGGATACGCGGCCCTGCTGGTGAGTGCGAGGCCAGGCGAACCGCCGAGCTACTACTACACCTGGGCGCAGGCGGTGGCTGAAGGCGCGGGGACCAACGACTACGACCCTGGCGTTCCTGTCCTTGCCGAACCGACCACCGCCTCGCCGTCGAAGACGGCCGGTCCGGGCCACGTCGTGCTCTCGCTCGGGTTCAAGTCACACAGGCTGGTGATCGGGGCGGGGAACGAACTGGACGGTGTCCGGGCGAAGCTGAGGCTGTTCTGGAAGACGGCGTCCTGCCCGCCCGCCGGAGGGCGTCGCTGCCGCAGGACTCGCGTGACGCATAGAAGCCTCCTCCTGCACGCTCCCTCGACGACGGCCACTATCAGGTGGCCGAGGCGCGGCGAACAGGTGAGGGTCCAGTTGATCACGGCGCCCTTCAGCCACGAAGGCCGGCGGTTCCCAGCGGCGAAGGTGGAAGCGACCATCCACGGTCACGGCGCCTGAGGGGTGCCGGCCTGGGAGCACCACGGCGATCGAAGCGCGGGTCGACCGGTGACGGAGGTCTGGAACTCCCCGTTCCCGTTGACGAGGTCAGGTTCCCTGCAGCCAGTGGATCAGTTGCCGCCCGCGCACGCAGCGGATCCACGTGTCCGGCACGCCGGCCTGGTACGGCTGGCAGTCGAATCGCCGGAAATGGGTTTCCTTGGTCTTGAGGTAGCGTCGATCCTTGTTGATCGCAACGATGAAGCGTCGGGCAGCTCGACAGGAGACACGGCGCGCCGAGATCTTCACCACGAAGAATTCCTGCACGGCGCCGGTACTACTGCAGGCATGTCCGGAGGTTCCGGCGACGGCCAGGGACGGAGTCGCCGGAGACAGCGCGGCATACGTGATGGCCACCACCGTCAGGATCGCAAGGACCATTCCGTAAGGATGTCTTGTCGGCCCATCCGGCTTCGACATCAGGGCCACCCGGTCGGATTCGGCGCCGAGGTATCTGGGGTGGGCCTCATAGGGGCTCCCGGACCAACGGAAACTCAGACGCCTTCCGTGCGTAGACGGGCCCGGTAGAGAATCTTGCCCGAGCTGGATCTGATGGCGACGCTCATGTGGTCGAGGTTCGGCATCAGGCAGGTGACCCCGTAGCGCCGTCCCGGCGCCGCCTTGATGGCGAAGGTGTACTTCCAGACTTCGCGGTTCGTCGTGGGCGTCATTTCGAGCGGGAAGGTGGATCGTCGTTGCGACAGGGCTCCTGTGCGTCGCGGTTTTGTTCGTGAACCGCGCGGCCCCGGCGTCGGCTGCCTCGACCGGGACGATCGTTCTCGCCGGCAAGGGCCTCCCGAAGGGCCAACCGGCCCTCGTGCGAATCGGCGCTGCGGGTACGAGACGGGTCGTCCGCTTCGCCGGAAGCCGGCGAGTGAGGCTGCCCGCCGGCCGCTACGTCTTGACCGTGCTGCCGGTGACGATCGCGTCCGCCCGAAAGGGTGTCGAGACGGGCGCGGTCGCCTACCCGGCGAGAAGGTGGCTGAAGGTGGGCAGGAGGACCGCTGTCCGCGTCGGCTACGCCGGGATCGTCAACCCGGCGACCAGACCTCTTCCCCGGGTCGTGCTCGGATTCCTCGGCAACCCCGAAGACCCGAGCGCCGTGTTGCTGCCTGCCCAGGGCAGGTCGCCGGGCGTCGGCGCCATCTACCTCAGCGGCTCTTCCCCGCAGCTGCCGCGCGGGCTCATCTCCAAGGTCACCGGAGTCAGGAAGAGAGGGGCCGAGTACGTGGCACGCCTCGAGGCGGTTCCGGTGACCGAGGCGGTACCGAGCCTCGACTTCGACGGGAACCTCGCCTTCCGACCGGGGCGGAGCCCGGATTATCACCTACGGGTTGGCCCATGGGTTGGGCCAAACGTGTCCCCTCGTGTCCCCTCCTGTCCCCTCAAGAACGGCGGTCCAGAGCGGATTCGGCTTGAGAACAGGGATCACGCGCTTGAGAAATTCACCTTAGGAGGCGGCTGCTCTGATCCGCTGAGCTACGGGGGCCGAGCTGATTATCCCCAGAAGTGGGTCATGGTCGGCTCACCGGAGCGGATCCGCTCAGCCGCCCCGCGCGTACCCACCGCCGACCACCGCTGCTAGGGCGCCGCCCGATGGTCAGCGGGGGAGAACCGGTGAGCAGTCCCGTAGTTGCAGCAGGACCGAGTCGCGATGGCCCGACGACTCCCTGCCCTACTGGTCCTCCTTGGAGACCCGGATGGGTCCTCAGATGCCTACCGGTGGACCTGGGCTAACAATAGGTCGTTTCAGATCGGTTGTAGAGATAAAGTTCGTCGTAGCCACCACATTCGCCGGCGCCCGGCCCGCTGTACTTCCAGTTCCCGTACATGTTCGGCCCGACGAACCGGAAATGCCACTCGTTCCTGGTTTCCGTCGAGATACGCGGCTGAGCATTGCTGAGGGCTTCCTCCGCGATGAACCAGATCGGCAGGTTCCAGGTTTCCCCCGGCTGGATTTCGTAGCTGGTGCTGGCCAGTTCTTCCTGCCGACAGAGCCATTGGCCGTCTTTCTGGTAGGCCACCACCTCCATCCCAGGGCCGTTCCCCTGGATGGTGCTTTCGGCGTCGATGCCCATGAGTTCGGGGAATGAGCCTTCCGTGTAGCTGACGGAGATTTCACCGGGGGCGAACACCGACTTGTCTAGGACGCTCTGGTAGGTCAGGTTGCAGGCGCTCAAGACTTCTTCCGGGGGCATCGCTTCATCGGGGTAGATAAGCCGCCCGATCTTGTAGTGGTCCACGAAAGCCGTCCCCTTGTGATTGCTGATCGCGATCGTGCCGACGTTCTCCAGGCCCTCGTTCGCTGGACTGATGACTTCCGTCCAACGCTTTCTTTCCCCGTGGGCCAGTTCAAATCCAACGGTACAATCCGACATGGCTTTGTAATTCGGGGATGACATATAGCCTTCGCAGGCAGACGTGAGAATTTCCACCTGTTCAGCTACAGGCCCCGCAACTTCGGTCGACAGGCCCCGGCGATAGCCCGCTTGACAAGCTTCGATTTCGACCGGATTGTCCAGCTTTTGGCAGAGTCCAATGCCTGCCGGTGGCGCGGCTTTTTGGCTGGTGGGTTCTGCGCGGTCGGCTTCGGTGACGCTCCGACTGTCTTCCTTTCGCAGTTCAGCGACGCATTCCGCGTGTTCTTGGTTGATAAGACCCTGGCAGTGTTCGCGCTTGCTTTCCGGTGAGCCTCCCGAACCGCCGCAACCGGCCAGAACGAGCAGGGCGAGGATCAGGCTGCCGAGCGTAGCGAGAACGAGGGCGGGTTTCATCATTCGCCCCCCGAACCTTCAAGGGGGACTTCCGGGCCTTTGCCCTGAATCCGGCGCGTCCCGTAGCCCTTGAGCTTCTGTTGGCGCACTTCTTGCAGAACGGAGCCGGAGATGGCTTCGTCTTCGAGCAGGGGTTCGACCGGCATGGCGTCGTCGGTCACTCCGTGGCCGTACTGGATTCAGCCGTAAGTTCCACGCTGAAGAGGACCGGGATGTCCGGCTCTTCGATGGTGATGAAGCCGACTTCGGCGGAATAGAACGGGTCGGTGGGGTCGCCGCCTTCCAGCGTGACTTCGGCCTCGGGGCGGCGGTTGTCGCCGATGTAGCACCGCGATACTTCGGCATGAGCCGTGGAACCTGACGCCGATCCGCCACAGGCGACGAGGAGCAGTCCCGTCGCCGGGGCAATCGCCCGGCAGGCCAGATATCGCGCCTTCGTTGATTCCCGGTGCTTCGCTCGACGGGTGCAGGATCTATGGATTGCCATGACCTCCCCCTGTCTTGTCTTTCCGTCGAAGAGAGCCACCACGGGCCTTGCCTCTGGGTGACCACGGAGCCGCTCGCGGTACCCGCGCCAATGCTATACGCATCCTCTCTATGCGTCTAGCTTCGATCCACCGTTCTCAGCCAATGATGTGAGGCGGACGAATTGAGGTAGGTAACAGGACCGGGGCGGTTCCGTAGGGCGGCCCTGGCGCTCCTTCCGAGGTCGGGTCACCCGAGAAATCGGGGGGTGGCCTGGACCCCTCCGACGTTGTCACCCGAGGCCGCGTGATTTCGTAGACGCTTCCGGCTCCTGGGCATCCTCCCAGGTCATCCTCACCTCCTTCGGCGTGCGGTAGCCCAGCCCCGAGTGGGGCCGGTGGTG
>JAFDWF010000165.1 GCA_018268575.1 Actinomycetota bacterium | reverse complement strand
CGGTGATGGAGCTCTGCCAGACCCGCCGCGGCACCCACGTCGACATGACCTACCTGAGCCCGCAGCGGGTCCAGGTCCGCTACGACATGCCGCTCGGCGAGATCGTCCTCGACTTCTTCGACCTGCTCAAGAGCAGCACGAGAGGCTACGCCTCGCTCGACTACGAACCGATCGGCAACCGGTCCTCCGACCTGGTCAAGGTCGACATCCTGCTGGCCGGCGACAAGGTCGATGCGCTCTCGATCATCGTCCACCGCGACTTCGCCTACGACCAGGGGAAGAAGCTGGTCGGACGGCTGCGCAAGACGATCCCGCGGCAGCTCTTCGACGTCCCGGTGCAGGCGGCGATCGGCTCCAACATCCTCGCCCGCGAGACGGTCAAGGCGCTGCGCAAGGACGTCACCGCGAAGCTCTACGGCGGCGACGTCACCCGCAAGAACAAGCTGCTGAAGAAGCAGAAAGCGGGGAAGAAGCGGATGAAGGCCGTGGGCCGGGTCGAAGTGCCGCAGGAGGCCTTCCTCGCCGTCCTCGAGATCGACTGAGTTCGCAGTTACCCACACTATGTGTGGGTAACTGCGAACGCACCAGACTGGCCGGCTGGCCAGGACTCCCGCAAACCGGTAGGTTGCCCGCCATGCCAGTCAAGACTGATGCGGTGGGTAAGTCGTGGCCGTCGACGACGTACCAGGTGGGCCGCGAGAAGATCAGGGAGTACGCGACGGTGCTGGGGATCGAGAACCCCGTCCACTTCGACGTCGGCGCCGCCCGCGAGGCGGGCTTCCGCGACGTCGTCGCGCCGCCGATGTTCGCCGTCGTCTACGCGATGCCCTCGCTGGCGCCGGCGATGTTCGACCCCGAGGTGGGGATCAACTTCGCCAAGCTGGTGCACGGGGCGCAGACCTTCGAGTGGGACGAGCCCGCCTGCTCGGGCGACGAGATCACGACGACCGCCAGGCTGATCTCGGCGGAGGAGAAACTCGGCAACGGGTTCTACGTCTTCGAGACCACCTCGGTGAACGGGGCCGGCGCCGAGGTCGTGCGCGGCACCTGGACCAACATCGTCAGGGGAGTGTGAGATGGCCGATTTGAACCCTGGGGACGCGATCCCCGCGCTGAAGGTGACCCCGGACAAGTACCTGCCGTACCGCTATGCGGGCGCCTCGGGGGACTTCAACCCGATCCACCTCGACCAGGACTTCGCCAAGTCGGTGGGGCTGCCGAGCAACATCCTGCACGGCCTCTACTCGATGGGCCTGGTCGCCAAGGCGGCGGCCGTGGGAACGGCGGCCGGCGATCCGCGAGCGCTGAAGAAGCTGACCGTGCAGTTCCGCGGCATGGGGCTGCCGGAGCAGGAGGTCGAGGTCACCGGAACCGTCAAGGAGGTCGACGGCGACCGGGTCGTGGTCGACCTCGAGGCGGTTCAGGGGGACAACCGGATCATCCGCAACGGGCAGGCCGAGCTGGAGCTCTGAGGGGCGGGCCGGAGGGCCCCGCATCGTGGCCTCCTAAGCTTTAGGGATGCTGACGGAGCGCCAAGAGCTCATCTTGCGGCTGGTGGTCGACGCCTACCTGGCCTCGGCGCGGCCGGTGCCGTCGAAAGACGTGGCCGAGATGCCGGAGGTCGAGTGGGGGCCGTCGACGGTCCGGGCGGAGTTGGCGCTGCTCGAGACCGGCGGGTATCTGACCCACCCGCATACGTCGGCCGGACGCGTCCCCACCGATTCTGGTTACCGACGTTATGTAGACCTGCTGCTGGAATCGGGTTCGGCGCCCGGCGACGCGCGGGTCGAGTTGGGGCTGTCGCGGCTGCGCCGCGAGGTCGACGAGGCGATGCGGGAGACGACCGCGGCGCTCGCCCAGGTCACCGACCTGGTCGCGATGGCGACGGCGCCGCATCTCGGTGCGGCGACGACGATCCACCGGGTCGAGGTCCTGCGGTTGCAGCCGAATCGGGTCGTCGTGATCGTGATCGCCTCGACCGGCGAAGTCGCCCGGCGCGTCTTCGACTTTGATTCGGCTGTCGACACCGGCCTGGTCGAGTGGGCGTCCAGCTACCTGAACGAGCAGCTGGTCGGGCTCGGCCTCGGCGCCCGGATGATCGCCACGCGGCTCTCCGACCCCGGCCTCGACCCGATCGAGGCGAGCTTCGTCGCCACCTTGGCGCCCGCGTTCACAGGACTGGAGCCGGAGGACGGCGGCAGCCTCTACATGGACGGCGCCGCGCGGCTCCTCTCCGAAGCCCACATCGACGACTTGCCGCGCGCCGACGAGCTGATGCGGGCGTTGGAGCGCCGCGCCGACGTGTTGGAGATGCTGCGCTCTTCGCTCGCCGAGCGCTCCGTCTTCCTCTGGATCGGCGACGAGAACCCGCAGCCGACCTTGCGCTCGGCCAGCGTCGTCGGCGCCAACTACGGCCTCGGCCACCGCAACCTCGGGGCAGTCGGCGTGGTCGGGCCGCGGCGGATGGACTACGCGACCGCGATCGCCTCGGTGCGCGTCGCCGCCCGCGAGCTCTCCCGCTACTTCGAGACCGTCTACGACGACTAGCCAGCCAGACCCGCCAAGATCACTCCACACATGCCACGCGATTACTACGAGATTCTGGGCGTCTCCCGTGACGCCTCGGACGCAGAGATCAAGAAAGCCTTCCGCGGCCTCGCCCGCGAACTGCACCCCGACGTCACCGGGCACGACCCCGAGGCGGAAGCCCGCTTCAAAGAGGCCGCGGAGGCCTACGAGGTCCTCTCCGATGCCGAGCGGCGTCGCACCTACGACCAGTACGGCGCCGAGGGCCTGCGCTCGGGCGGCTTCGATCCTGGCGCCGGCTTCGGCTCGATCGACGACATCTTCCAGTCGCTCTTCGGCCAGGCCTTCGGCGGTGGATTCGGCGGCTTCGGCGGTGGCGGCGGGCCCGCGCCCGGCGGCGACCTCCTGGTGCACGCCGAGCTGACCCTGGATGAGGTGGCGACCGGGGTCGAGCGCGAGGTCGAGTTCCAGGCCGTCGTCGTCTGCGCGCACTGCCGCGGCAACGGCGCCGAGCCGGGGACGCCGATCGAGACCTGCGACCGCTGCGGCGGCGCCGGCCAGCTGCGCCAGGTGACCCGCACGCCGTTCGGCCAGATGGTCCGCGGCGTCACCTGCGACGTCTGCAACGGCTCCGGCAAGGTCCCCGATACGCCCTGCGAGGTCTGCGACGGCGCCGGCCGCACCCAGGGCCGGGTGACGAAGACGATCGACGTCCCGGCCGGGATCGAGGACGGCCAGCGGCTGCGGGTGAGCGGCGCCGGCCACGCCGGCGAGCCGGGCGCGCCCGCCGGCGACCTCTACGTCGAGGTTGCGGTCGCCGCCGACGGCCGCTTCGAGCGCCAGGGGACCGATCTGGTCAGTGCGGTGCGGATTCCGGCGACCGAGGCGATGCTGGGGACGACCGTGACCGTGGCGACGCTGGAGGGCGAGCGCGAGATCGAGCTCGAGGCGGGGGTCCAGCCCGGCCACGAGGAGACCCTCCGCGGGGCGGGGCTGCCGCGCCTCGGTGGGCGCCGGCGCGGCGACCAGCGGGTCGTGGTCGAGGTCGTCGTCCCGACCAACCTCTCGGATGAGCAGCGGGAGATCGCCGAGCGCCTCGACGGCACGCTCGAGGCCGACAACCTCGGGCCGCAGCACGGCGAGGGCTTCTTCGGCCGCATGCGCAACGTCTTCCGCTAGCGGCAGGACGACCGCCGTGATCCGCCTTGCCGTGCGGTGCAAGCCCGACCAGGCCGACCTGGTCCTCGCCGAGCTGACGGTGCTGGCGCCGAACGGGGTCGAGGAGGAGCGCGGGCCCGGCTACGTCGAGTACGCGATCTACGGTGGCGAGGGCGAGCTGCCGGAGCTGGGGGAGATCGACGCGGTGGTCGGCGGGCGGCCGATCGAGGTCAGCTCGACCGAGATCCCCGACGACTGGGCCGACCGCTGGCGTGACTTCCACAAGCCGCTGCTGGTCGGCGAGCGCCTCTGGCTGCGGCCGAGCTGGGAGCCGGAGCGGGAGGGCGCGATCGACCTGATCGTCGACCCCGGGCAGGCGTTCGGCACCGGCGCGCATCCCACCACCCGCCTCTGCCTCGAGTACCTGCTGGAGCTCGCCGACGGGGGCGAGAACGACGGCGCCCTGGTCGATCTTGGGACGGGCTCCGGGGTGCTGGCCATCGCGGCCGCGAAGCTCGGCTGGTCGCCGGTCACCGGCTACGACCACGAGCCCGCCGCGATCGAGGCGTCGGCCTCGAACGCCGCCATCAACGGCGTCGAGATCGACTTCCACCGCCAGAACCTGCGCGAATCCCTCCCGGCGCTCGCCCCGACCGTGGTGGCGAACATGACCTCGCCGATCCTGAAGTCAATCGCAGGCCACCTATGCGGGCTCTCGGCGCTCCCCCGAACCCTGGTCCTCTCGGGGATCCTCCCGAACGAATTAGACGAGGTCGCCGAGGCCTTCCTCCCTTGCGGCTTCGCCGAGCACTCCCGCCGCCAGCTCGGCGACTGGGCCGCCCTTCTCCTCCGCCGCCCGCTATAAGGTGAACCGATGCCCCTCGCGATGATCGGCGACGCCGGTTACAAGATCGCGCTGTTCTTCCACATCATCGCCGTCGTGGTCGCGCTCGGCCCGACCTTCGGCTACGGCGTGATGTTCTCGGTGCTGCCGAAATACCCGCGCGCCGCACCCGCCCTGATCGCCGGCGTGCGCAAGGTCGACCGGATCTTGGTCAACCCCGGCATGATCCTGCTGCTGGTCGCCGGCATCGTCCTCCTCGCCACCAGCGGCAGCGTCTGGAAGGGCAGCCAGTTCTTCATCGTCTGGGGCTTCCTCGCGATCATCGCCCTGTTCGGCGTCCAGCACGGCTTCTTCGCCCCGCAGATGGCGAAGCTGGAGGAGATCGCCGAGCGCGACCTCGCGGGCGGGGACAGCCTCAGCCCCGAGTTCGATGCGAGCAGCCAGAGGATCGCCCAGGTCGGCGCGGCCACCGGCATCCTGGTTGTGCTGACGGTCTTCATCATGGCCTACAAGCCGTTTCTTTGATCGACGCGACGCGGCCGGTCGCCATGTTCGACTCGGGCGTCGGCGGCCTCACGGTCCTCCACGAGTGCCTCGTCGCCCTGCCGCAGGAGGACTACGTCTACCTCGGCGACACGGCGATGTTCCCCTACGGCAGCCGTGAGCCGGCGGCGCTGCGGGAACGGATCGCGGCGATCACCGAGGCGCTCCTGCAGCGGGGCGTGAAGCTGGTCGTGATCGCCTGCAACACGGCGACGGCGATCGGCCAGGACGTGGTCCGCGAGGTTGCCGCCGAGCACGGGGTCGAGGTCGTGCCGGTGGTCGAGCCACAGGCCGAGATCGCAGCGGCGATCACCGAGAACGGCCGCGTCGGCGTCTTGGCGACGACCAACACGGTGGAGAGCGGCGCCTACCGGCGAGCGCTGGAACGGCAGGGGCGGGCGCTCGACGTGATCGAGGTCGCGGCGCCGAAGCTCGCCCCCTTCATCCAGGAGGGCTCGCTCTTCGACGAGCAGACGATGGAGATGGCGCGCAGCTACTGCGCGCCGCTGCGGGAGGAGAGGATCGACACGTTGATCCTCGGCTGCACCCACTACCCGCTGGTGGCGCCGATGCTGCAGCGGATCCTCGGCCGCAACGTGCGCCTGGTGAGCGGGGGTCACGCGGTGGCCGCGGCGGTCCAGCGCACCCTGAAGCGCGATGGCCTCGCTCGCGAGGGCGACGAGGAGGGCGACTACGAGTTCTTCTGCACCGGTCCCGTCGACGCGTTCCGAGAGGTCGCGACCCGCTTCCTGCAGATGCCGCTCGGCGAGGTTCGCCAGGTCGAGTTCAGCGTCCCGGCGTAGGCTGCCGCCGCCCCCCGGCCTTGGGCGAATTGGCACAGAAAAATTACGTTCTGCGCGCCACGCGTGACACTCGTCCTGGGACGCTCCGTCCATGCCAATTCTTACCGCCGGAAATACCGTATATCCTTGGGGCGTGGCCAAGGTACTGATCTCCATCCCCGACCAACTCCTCCGTCGCCTCGACGAAGCCGCCGGCCGCGCCGGCGAGACCCGCAGCGGCTTCGTCCAGCGGATCGCCGAACGCGAGATCGCCGAGGGCAACCTGCGACTGCGCAAGGAACTCGAAGACCTCTTCGAGCCCCTGCCCCCCGCCGGGGGTGAATCCGGCCGCTGGATGCGCGAAGACCGCCGCCATCGCGACGACAAGCGCTTCGGCCCCGCTGCCGATGGCCGCTGAGCGCACGCTGCTCCTCGATGCCGGGGTCTGGATCGCCTCGCGCGATCCCGAGGACCGCCACCAGGCGGCCTCCCTCGAGCTGACCTTCGCCACCGAGCAGGCCGCGGCGATGCTCGACCTGACGCTTTACGAGGTGGCGAACGGAGTGATCAGGCGCTGGAACGATCCGCGGGCGGCGACCAGGCTGTGCCGGTCGATCGAGTTGCGCTGCAAGGAGAACGTCATCCGCGTCGACTCCTCGCTGATCGAAGCCACCGCCGAGATCGCAACCGACCACGACCTCACCAGCTATGACGCCGCCTACGTCGCGGTGGCGCGACGCTACGACTGGCAGCTCGTCAGCACCGACATCGAAGACCTCGTTTCACGCGGCCTCGCCATCGCGCCCGACAGGGCCGTCTAACCTTCGTCCGATGAGCGTTCTCGAGCAGGTGCAAAGCGACGTGCGGACGGCGATGAAAGCGCGCGAACGCGACAAGGTCGCGGCGCTGCGGCTGGTCGTCGACGCGCTGCAGCAGGACGCCAAGCTGGGCAAGGGCGACGAGGTCGCGGTGCTGCAACGCGAACGGAAGAAGCGGGTCGAGGCCGCCGAGGCCTACGAGGGCGCCGGGCGGGCCGAGCAGGCCGCCGCCGAGCGCTTCGAGGCGGGGCTGATCGAGGCCTACCTGCCCGCGCAGCTCGCCGACGAGGAGCTCGACAGGCTGGTCGCCGAGGCGGTCGCCGAGACCGGGGCGACCGAAGGGAAGCAGATGGGCCAGGTGATGTCGGCGGTGATGCCGAAGGTCGCCGGGCGCGCCGACGGCAAGCGGGTCAGCGCCGCGGTGCGGAAGCAGCTGGGTGCCTAGGTGCCCCGTCGTCAGCTGACCCTCGACAACGAGGTCGCCGCCGAGCTCGCCGGCTCCGAGGACTCGGTCCTGCGCGGCCTGCGCGACCGGTTGCCGGTGGAGATCCACCTGCGTGGCAACGTCCTCACCCTGGAGGGCGACCCGGAGGATCTGCAGGAGGCCGCCACGGTGGTCGACCAGATGGTCGAGCTGATCGAGGGGGGTCACGAGGTCGCGCCCGGGACCGTGGAGGCGGTGGCCGGTGCGCTCGACGCCGAAGAGAGCCCGGCGGCGATCCTCGACGATGTCGTCTGGCGCCACCGCAACACCAAGGTCGCCCCGAAGACGCTGAACCAGAAACGTTATGTCGACTCGATCCGCCGCAACACGATCACCTTCGGGATCGGCCCGGCGGGCACCGGCAAGACCTTCCTCGCGGTGGCGATGGCGGCCGCGGCGCTGACCGAACGCAAGGTCCAGCGGATCATCCTCACCCGGCCCGCGGTCGAGGCGGGCGAGCGGCTCGGCTTCCTGCCCGGCGACATCCAGGCCAAGGTCGACCCCTACCTGCGGCCGCTCTTCGACGCGCTCTACGACATGCTCGACCCCGACCGCGTCAACGGCTACTTCGAGCGCAACGTGATCGAGGTGGCGCCGCTCGCCTTCATGCGTGGTAGAACGCTCAATGATTCCTTTGTAATCCTCGACGAGGCGCAGAACACGACGCCCGAGCAGATGAAGATGTTCCTCACCAGGCTTGGCTTCGGCTCGCGGATGGTGGTGACCGGCGACATCACTCAGATCGACCTGCCCGCCGACCAGCGCTCGGGCCTGATGGCGGTTCGCGACATCCTCGACGAGGTGAAGGAAATCTCCTTCATCGAGTTCGGCGGCGAGGACGTGGTCCGCCACAAGCTGGTCCAGCGGATCGTCGCCGCCTACGACCGTCACGGTGCCGGCCGATCTGTCTGACGTCCCGGCGGACCTGCGCGAGCCGGTTGCGGCGGCGCTCGCGGCGGTCGGGGTCGACGATGGTCACCTCGCGGTGGAGATCGTCGACGCGGAGCGGATCCGGGAGCTGAACCGCGAGCACCGCGGGGTGGACGAACCGACCGACGTGCTCTCGTTCCCGATCGACGAGCTGGGCCCGGCAGCGGGACCGCGCGAGCTCGGCGACGTGGCGATCTGCCCCGAGCTCTGCGTCGACATGAGCCTCGCCGAGACCGTCGTGCACGGGGTGCTCCACCTCTGCGGCCACGACCACGAGACCGACGGCGGCGAGATGCTGGCGCTGCAGGGCAAAGTGCTGGAGTCGCTGCGATGAGCACGCGCTCGGGCTTCATCGGCCTCGCAGGGCGTCCCAACGTCGGCAAGTCGACGCTGGTCAACGCCCTTGTCGGCCGCCGCGTCGCGATCGTCTCGATGCGTCCGCAGACGACCCGCCGGGCGATCCGCGGCGTCGCCACCGACGTCGAGGCCGAGCGGCAGCTGGTCCTGGTCGACCTGCCGGGCGTGCAGCGCCCCCGTGACGCGCTCACCAAGCGGATGCAGGCACGGGTCGAGCGTGAGCTGGCCGACTCCGACGTGGCGCTGCTGGTGATCAACGGCGAGGAGGGAGTAGGGCCCGGTGACCGCTTCATCGCCGGCCTCTTGAAAGCGGCGCGCGACGAGATCCCGGTGATCTGCGCGGTCAACAAGTGCGACAAGCTCGCCCGCGGTGGCACCGTCGAGGCGCTCAGCGCGGCCGCCGGGCTGCCCGGCGTCGACGAGGTCTTCCCGATCAGCGCCCGCGCCGGCGCCGGCCTCGACGAGCTGCTCCACCGGCTCGGCGAGCTGGTCCCCGAGGGCCCCTACATGTATCCGCCGGAGGATTCCTCCGACCAGTCGAGCGAGCTGCTGCTCGCCGAGCTGATCCGCGAGCAGGTGCTGAACCGGACCCGGCAGGAGATCCCGCACTCGGTCGAGGTCAAGGTGCAGGGCGTCGAGCCGCGCGACGACGGGCTGGTGACGGTCGTCGCCGAGATCTGGGCCGAGACCGAGTCGCAGAAGGGGATCCTGATCGGCCGCGGTGGCGCCAAGATCGGTGAGATCGGGACTGCGGCGCGGCGCTCGCTCGAGCGCGAGCTCGGCGCCCAGGTCCACCTCGACCTGAACGTCCGCGTGCGGCGCAACTGGCGCCGCGACGAGGACATGCTCGATCGCCTCGGCATCGAGTAGCGCCTCGCTCTCTACGATGGTCCCGAATGTTTGACGAAATCTCCTTCGACGAGCGCGGCCTGGTGCCGTGTGTGGTCCAGGACGAGGCGAGCGCCGAGGTCCTGATGCTCGCCTACGTCGACGAGAAGGCGCTGCAAATGACCGTCGAGACGGGGGAGATGCACTTCTTCAGCCGCTCTCGCGACGAGATCTGGCGCAAAGGAGAAACCTCGGGGGCGACGATGGCGGTGCGCCAACTCCGCTACGACTGCGACGGCGACGCCGTGCTGGCGATCGTCGCGCCGACCGGCGCCGCCTGCCACACCGGCGAGCGCACCTGCTTCTACCGCGAGGTCGGCGGCTCCGCCGCGCCCGAGAAGGACGCGCCGCCGGTCCCCGGCGAGCCCCGCCGCGTCGTCCACGAGGCGCTCCCGGCCCTGGAGCGCACGCTGGCGAGCCGCGCCGCCGAGCGCCCCGCGGGCAGCTACACGGTCGAGCTCCTGGGCAACCCGACCCTGATCGGGGAAAAGGTCGAGGAGGAGGCCGAGGAGGTGGTCCGCGCCGCCCGCGAGGAGACCGACGAGCGGGTCGCCGAAGAGGCCGCCGACGTGCTCTACCACCTGTGGGTGCTGCTGGCCGCGCGCCAGGTCCCGCCCGCCGCCGTCTTCGAGGTGCTGAATGGCCGCGCCGGGTAGCGCCGCGATCGATCAGTCCGAGCTGCAGCTCGAGCCGACCCTGGAGGAGGCCCGGGAGCTCGCCCGCCACGGCAACGTGGTGCCGATCCGCGCCCGCTTCGTCGAGGACACCGAGACCCCCGTCTCCGCCTTCCTCAAGCTGCGCGCCGGCGAGCCCGAGGGGGCGCCTTGCTTCCTGCTCGAGTCCGCCGAGCAGGGCCAGGTCGGCCGCTACTCCTTCGTCGGCCTGCGACCCCGGGCGGTGCTGCGCTGGAGCGCGGGCGAGCTCTCCGAATGGACCGGCGCCCAGTTGGCGCTCACCGGCGGACCCCCGACCAAGGTCGAGCACGAGGCCGATCCCTACGGCGCCGTCGCCGCCCGCTTCGCCGCCTACGCGCCCGCGCCGGTCGAGGACCTGCCGCCCTTCACAGGCGGCGCCGTCGGCTTCTTCGGCTACGACCTCGTGCGCACGGTCGAGCCGCTCGGCGAGCCCAACCCCGACGAGCTCGGCCTCCCCGACATGGCGCTGATGGTCACCGACGCGATGCTCGTTTTCGACCACCTGCGCCACGAGCTGACGATCCTCGCGCCCGCGATCGTCGACGACGACGAGGAGATCGACGCCGCCTACGCCCGTGCCGCGGCGACGATCGCCGAGATGCGCGAGCGCCTCCGCGGCGCCGTTCCGCAGCCCGCTGAGCCGCGGATCGCCGCGCCGCCCGAGTTCACCTCCAACTTCGAGCGCGAGGAGTTCGAAGCCGCGGTGTCGCGGATCGTCGAGTACGTGCACGCCGGCGACGCCTTCCAGGTGGTCCCTTCGCAGCGCTTCAGCGCCGACGCCCCGGTCGAGGCCTTCTCCGTCTACCGCGGCCTGCGCGCCGTCAACCCCTCCCCCTACATGTACTACCTCGAGTTCGGCGACTTCCAGATCGCCGGCGCCTCGCCCGAGCCGCTGGTCAAGGTCCACGGCGACGTGGTCGAGACGCGGCCGATCGCCGGCACCTCGCCGCGCGGCAAGTCCGCCGAGGAGGATCGCCGCCTCGCCGAGCGCTTGATCAACGATCCGAAGGAGCGGGCCGAGCACGTGATGCTGGTCGACCTCGGCCGCAACGACCTCGGCCGGGTCTGCGAGTACGGCTCGGTCTCGGTCGACGAGCTGATGGTGATCGAGACCTACTCGCACGTCCTCCACATCGTCTCCCAGGTGTCAGGGAAGCTGCGCGAGGGCGTAACCGCGATGGACGTGCTGCGCGCGGCGCTCCCCGCCGGGACGCTCTCCGGCGCTCCCAAGGTCCGCGCGATGCAGATCATCGACGAGCTCGAGCCGGTCAAGCGCTGCTCCTACGGCGGCGCGATCGGCTATCTGAGCTGGAATGGCGACCTCGACACCGCGATCCATATCCGCACCGTCGTCGTCAAGGACGGCCGCCTCCACGTGCAGGCGGGCGGTGGCACCGTCGCCGACGCGAAGCCGAGCTACGAGTACAACGAGTCGGTGAACAAGGCGCGCGCCGTCTTCCGCGCAGTCGAGGTCGCCTGCGCCCAGCCAGACTGGCCGTGAGCGCGGCGGGCGACCTGCATCCATATCTGATTCTCTGCGGGTCGCCCAAAGCGCGAACATTTATGTGAACTGATGCATGTACTAGTCATCGACAACTACGACTCCTTCACCTACAACCTGGTCCAGTACCTGGGTGAGCTCGGCGCCGAGGTCGAGGTCGTCCGCAACGACAAGGCCGAGGTCGGCGAGCTGCTGGAGCGCGGCCACGACCGGCTCGTCGTCTCGCCCGGTCCCTGCACCCCGGCCGAGGCGGGGATCTCCGGCGCCGCTATCCGTGCCTTCGCCGAGGCGGGCACGCCGGTGCTGGGCGTCTGCCTCGGCCACCAGGCGATGGTCGAGATCTTCGGCGGCAAGATCGTCCAGGGCGAGCCGATCCATGGCAAGGACGCCGAGATCGAGCACGACGGCCGCGCGATCTACGCCGGGCTGCCGACGCCGATGGTCGCCGGGCGCTATCACTCGCTGGTCGCCGACCCCGACCTCCCCGACGAGCTCGAGCTGACCTCGCATCTCGGCGACGTGGTGATGGGGGCCCGACACGTGGAGCTGCCCGCCGAGGGCGTCCAGTTCCACCCCGAGTCGGTGCTCACCCCGCACGGCAAGCACCTCTTGGCGAACTTCTTGCAGGGGGAGGAGGCGGAGAGGGCATCCGAAAGTCCCGACCGTCACAGATTGATTCCTCGGGAGGGAATTTCGGATGCCTAATGATGTCGTCTCTCGCGCGATCGACGCGGTCTGCGCCGGGGAGAACCTGACCGCCGACCACGCCTCGACCGTGCTCGCCGAGATCATGGAGGGGCGGACCGAGCCGATCCAGACCGGCGCCTTCCTGATCGCCCTGCGGGCGAAGGGGGAGACGGTCTCCGAGCTGGTCGGCCTGGCGCGGACGATGCGCTCGCTCGCCGCCCCCGTCCACACCGACCGCACCGACCTGGTCGACACCGCGGGGACCGGCGGCGGCCCCTCGACCTTCAACGTCTCGACCACCGCGGCGCTGGTCGCGGCGGCGGCGGGGTGCCCGGTCGCCAAGCACGGCAACCGCTCGGCGACCTCGAAGTCGGGCTCTGCCGACGTGCTCGAGGCGCTCGGCGTCAACGTCGACCTCGACCCCGAGGCGGTCGGCCGCTGCATCGACGAGGTCGGCTTCGGCTTCATGTTCGCGCCGCGCCACCACTCCGCCACGTCCCACGTGCGGCCGGCCCGCGAGGGTCTCGGGGTGCGCACCGTCTTCAACTTCCTCGGCCCGCTGACCAACCCGGCGGGCGCGACCCGGCAGCTGGTCGGCGTCGCCGACCGCCACTACCAGGAGACGATCGCCGAGGCGCTGATCGGGCTGGGCGCCGAGCGGGCGCTGGTGGTGAGCGCCGAGGACGGCGTCGACGAGCTCTCGCTCTCGGCGCCGACCCGGGTGATCGAGGTCTTCGAGGGTCGCACCGCCGAGTGGTTCGCCGAGCCCGGCCAGTACGGGCTGGCGCCGCTCGAGCTGGCCGAAATCAAGGGCGGCACCCCGGCGGAGAACGCCGCCACGACCCGTGCCGTGCTGGCCGGCCAACCGGGCCCGCAGCGAGACATCGTGCTGCTGAACGCGGCGGCGGCGATCTACGTCGGCGGGCTGGCCGCCGATCTCGAGGACGGGATCGGCAAGGCCGCCGCCGTCGTCGATTCGGGCGAGGCCGCGGCCCTGTTGGAGCGGCTGATCGCAGCAACGGGCCGAGCGGCCGGCTAACCTCTCCTCGTTCAAGTGGGAATCATCGACGAGCTGATCGAAGGCGCCCGGGAGGGGGTGGACTCGCGCAAGCGTGAGTTCCCGCAGGCGCAGTTGGAGTCGCGACTCTCGGGGCGGGGCGAGGACCGGCCCTTCGGCGAGGCGCTGACGCGCCCCGGCCTCTCGGTGATCGCCGAGTTCAAGCGGCGCTCGCCGAGCGCCGGTGAGATCGCGCCGGGGGCCGACGTCGGCGCCCGGGTGGCGGCCTACGAGCGCGGCGGCGCGGCAGCCCTCTCGGTGCTCACCGACGCGCCCCATTTCGGCGGTTCGCTCGACGACCTGCGCGCCGCCCGCGGCGCCGCGACCCTGCCGATCATCCGCAAGGACTTCATCGTCGACCCTTACCAGCTCTACGAGGCGGCGGTGCACGGCGCCGACGCGGTGCTCCTGATCGTCCGCGCGCTCTCCGACCGCGAACTGGCGGCCCTCTACGAGGAGGCGCGGGCGCTCGACCTCGACTGCCTGGTCGAGGTGCACGACGCCGACGAGCTCGAGCGCGCGCTCGAGGTCGACGCCGAGGTGATCGGCATCAACAACCGCGACCTCGACGAGCAGCGGGTCGACATCCAGACCACCTTCGAGCTGATGCCCGACGTGCCCGCGGGCAAGACCGTCGTCGCCGAGAGCGGGATCTCAGGGCGGGAGGAGCTGATGGAGCTCGACCGCGTCGGCGTCGACGCGGTGCTGATCGGCGGCGCCCTGATGCTCGCCGAGGACCCCGAGGCGAAGACCCGAGAGCTGACCGGCGCCGACGAGACCCGCGAACATCGGTATTAGAGGTTGGCCAGTCGGGTGGGCGGGTGAGCTGGCGCCCGGGCTGGGAGCTCGGGCCGGAGTGGTCCGGGCCTGACCGATCGGAGCTCCGCCGTCCCGGGCGTCTCGGAGGCGACCCGGGCAGGCTGTGGCCGCCTCCGGGACGCCCGGGACGGGAGGTCTTGCGGGGGGAAGCCTGCACAGGGACGGGTGCATCGCTCAGGAGCGTCTGTGTGG
>JAFDWF010000164.1 GCA_018268575.1 Actinomycetota bacterium | reverse complement strand
TGATCCGGCGGGATCCCCGCCGGATCATGGTCGGTCCGTGACGAAGGGTCCACGATCGCAGGGAAGGCGTATGCCTTCACGGGGAGTTTCGGAGGCCCCGTCTCGCGCTACGTAGTTTGACCCTGCCATGGCAGGGTCGATCCACGCAGCGTCTTCGTGACCGTGGAGGAAGCGTGAAATCCGTGACGTCTCCCTCACGTCTCCTGCGTGGTTCCCGGCGTCTTCGTGACGGACCCCGCGGCACCCTCCCTCCGCTGTTCCTTATGCCCACCATCCCGGCATAAGGAACAGCGGAGCGTAGGACCTCCGCCGTCTCCCCATGCCCCGGCCTTCTCGGAGGCGGCCACAGCCTGCCAGGGTCGCCTCCGGGAAGGCCGCGTCCCTTATCCCGGGCGCCAGCCGGCAGCGCCCCGTCCCTCAGCCCCCCGACCCCCTCCGTCCCCGTAACTAGCGTCTCAGGACGACCCCGCGGCGGAGCCTCCCCCGCGGACCGTCCCTTTCGGCGCGAACGCGGCTTCGATGCCGTCGAGGAGGCGGGCGAGGCCGCGCTCGAAGCGCCCCTCCTCGGTCATGAATTCGACCACGTGCTCGAAGCTTGCCTCGAAGTCATCGCCGAAGAAGTGACGGATCAGCGGGTACTCGCCGGTCGCCATTTCGCGTTTGAAGAAGTCGACGACCTCGGGTGGCCAGCCGTGCTCGGCCTCCTCGGCCTCCTGCACCTCGCGCAGCGCGTAGCCGAAGACGTAATCGTCGACCTGGCCGATCACTTCGAAGGTCTCCTGCCGGCCCAGCCCGAGCGGCACCACCGCCTGCAGCGTCTGCTCGAAGTGGCGCATCCCGTTCGGGGTCGGGGTGCCGTCGTTCATCCGCTGGAAGACCCAATGGTGGAGCTTGAACGCGGCGCGCGTGCGGATCGCGATCTGGGTAAGCGCGCTGCGCCAGTTCCCCGACAGCTCGCCCTCGGGGACGAGCACCTCGCCCATCACCGCGTCGCCCATCAGCGCGAGCAGCTCATCCTTGTTGCGGACGTAGTGGTAGAGGGTCATCGTCCCCGCGTCGAGCCGCTGGGCTACCTTGCGCATCGATACCGCGTCGAAGCCTTCGGCGTCGGCGATCTCGATCGCCGCCCGGGCGATGTCGGTACGGGTGTGGGCGGGGCGGCGCGAGGCCGGTTCGTGGCGGAACCAGATCAGCGGCTCGACCTCGTCGGCGGAGGGGGCCGCTGCCTCGCCGTGGGCACGTTCGGCGCGGTCGATCGCGCGCGCCATCTTCTCCCCCGCCCGGTCTTCGGCCTCGGCCACCCGCCTCAAGGCGCGAGAGATCTGCTCCTGGGTGCGCTCGGAGGCGTCGCGCACCTTGGCTTCGGCCCGTTCGAGCCTCTCCCGGCTCAGCTCCTCAGCCTTTTTATCCGAATCCCTTGACATTTCGTACATCGTACCGCTACCTTGCTCGTACGCTGTACTACGACACGTACGGAGTACGAAATGAACCAAGACACCCAGACTTCCCACGCCGTCGTGGCCGCAGGCCTCGGCAAGCGCTACGGCGAGCAGTGGGCGCTCCACGAGTTCGACCTCGCGGTGCCGACCGGCTCGGTCCTCGGCCTGCTCGGCCACAACGGGGCGGGAAAGACGACCGCGATCCGGATCCTGACCACCCTGGCCGCCCCGACCGAGGGGAGCGCCACGGTCGCCGGCCACGACGTCGTCACCGAACCCGCCGCGGTCCGCGACCAGATCGGGCTGACCAGCCAGGCGGCCACCGTCGACGGGCTGATGAGCGGCCTCGCCAACCTGGAGATGATCGGCCGCCTCTACCACCTGCCGCGCAAGGTCGCGCAGGCGCGAGCGCAGGAGCTGCTCGCCGAGCTGGCGCTCGAGGACGCGGGCGACCGCCTGGTCCGCGACTACAGCGGCGGCATGCGGCGCCGGCTGGACCTCGCCGCCAGCCTGGTCGCCTCTCCCCCGGTCCTCTTCCTCGACGAGCCGACCACCGGCCTCGACCCGGAAAGCCGTAACGAGCTGTGGGACCTGCTGCGCCAACTGGTCGGCGGCGGCACCACGCTGATCCTCACCACCCAGTACCTGGAGGAGGCCGACCAGCTCGCCGACGAGGTCGTCCTGCTCGACCACGGCAAGATCGTCGCCACCGGCTCGCCCGCGCAATTGAAGGCGCGCCACGGCGGCGAACGGGTCGTCGTCACCGTCGATGCATCCGAGGAGCTCGCCGCCGCGGCGCAGGCCCTCGAGCGGGTCGCCGCCGGCCGCGCCGAGATCGACCATGAAGAGCTCTTCGTCACCGCACCGGCGAGCGAATCGACCCGTTTGATCGAGGTCGTGCGGGCGCTCGAGGACGGCGGGGTCGACGCCCACGACGTGCGCCGCCGCGAAGCGACGCTCGACGACGTCTTCTTCTCCCTCACCTCGCCCCGCGGTACCCGGGCGACGAGCCCCACCGCCGCGACGCCAACCCCCACCGACACCGAGGAGGCCCCAGCATGAACGCCAACGCGATCGCCGGCGTCGCCCTGCCCAAATCGTCCCCCGGGCCCGCCCGCCTGCGCTGGCTGGCCACCGACGCCTGGGTCCTCGCCAGGCGGCAGTTCGCCCACATCCGCCAGATCCCGGAGAAGCTCTTCGACGTCACCCTGCAGCCGATCATGTTCGTGCTGCTGTTCGCCTACGTCTTCGGCGGCGTGATCCACGTGCCGGGCGGCGGCGATTACCACGAATACCTGATCGGCGGGATCCTCGTGCAGACCCTCGTCTTCGGCCTGATGGGCCCGGGGACCTCGATGGCGACCGACCTTGGCGAAGGGATCATCGATCGCTTCACCTCGCTGCCGATGTCACGGCCGGCGTACCTGATCGGCCACCTCACGGCCGAGTTCTGCGCGACCGTGCTGGCGATCACGATCATGATCATCAGCGGCCTGATCGTCGGCTGGGGGGTCAACTCGACCGCACTCGAAGCGCTGGCCGGTTTCGGCCTCCTCCTCCTGCTGGCGATCACGATGATCTGGGTCGGGACCCTGATCGGGGTGCTCGTCCGCTCGGCCGACGCGGTGCAGGGGATCGCCTTCGTCACGGTCTTCCCGCTGACCTTCGTCGCCAACACCTTCGTGCCGGTCGGCGGCCTGCCCGACGGCCTCCGTCAGGTCGCCGAATACAACCCGGTGAGCTGCTGGGCGGCCGCGGTGCGGACCCTGTTCGGCAACCCGACCGCGATCCCCTCGGGCTCGGCCTGGCCGCTGGAGCATTCGGTGGTCGCCGGGCTGATCTGGTGCCTCGCGATCCTCGCCGTCGTGATCCCGCTCACCGTGCGCGGCTTCCGCAAGCGCACCACGGGCTGACCTCGATGCGTCAGACGTCTTTGACCGCCTCGAGGCGGCCGGAGTCGATCGCCGCGACCAGGGCGGCATGGTCGCGTTCGGATTGGTCGGCGTAGGACTCGGCGAAGTGGCAGACGGCGCGGTCGAAGTTGTCGCCGCCGCCGAGGTAGGACGCGATCCCGATCCGGTCGCCGCTCCGCGCGTGGGCGCGGGCCAAGGTCCAGCCGCAGACGTTGGCGTAGGCCTGCAGGCCGACCGGGCTCAGGTTCTCGACTTCGACCGAGCGCTTCCAGTCCCAGAGCTGGCGCACGTAGAAGTCGCGATCGCTCCCGTCGAGGCCGTTCACCATGCACCAGCCGAGGAAGATGTCGCCCGCCGCCTGCATCATCCGTTGCCCCTCGACCACGCGGCGGCCGTGGTTGCGGAAGTGGCTCGGCCCGGCGAAGGGCTCGAGCACCGAGGCCTCCGCCTCCTTCGCCTGCAGAAAGAGCGGGTCTTCGTCGTCGCGGCCGGTCATCAGGATCACCCAGGCGCGGGTGCCGACGCTCCCCACCCCGACCACCTTGCGGGCGATGCGGCGGAACTCGTAGCCGTCGAGCAGGTGCTGACGATCGCCGGGGAGGGTCGCGCGGTAGGCGGCGATCACCTCGCGCAGCGACGCTTCCAGATCGGCGGCGAGGGCCGGTGGCACCAGCTCCTCGATCGGCACGACCAGTGGCGGCTGGCTGACGATCCGCAGTTCGCCGTCGACCACTTCGGTCAGCTTTTCCATCGCCCGCACGCTGTCCTTGGCGCGCGCCTTGGCGATCCCGCGCTCGAAGCGCTTCACCGAGCCGGGGTCGATCGCCTCGACTTTGCCGAGCTGCTCTTCGACGTCGAGGCGCGCGTACCAGACCTCCATGTCGCCGATCGCGGCGAACTCGCGCATCGCCTCGCGGTAGGAGCGCACCGAGGCGAGCAAGGCGGCGCTCCGCTCGGCGCGCTTGAAGCCGCGATCGCGGCCGGCGAGGGCAAAGCTGGTCGCGAGCCGCTTCACGTCCCACTCCCAGGGGCCGGGCAGCGTCTCGTCGAAGTCGTTCAGGTCGAAGACCAGCCGCCGGTCGGGCGCGGCGAAGGCGCCGAAGTTGGAGAGGTGGGCGTCGCCGCAGGTCTGCACGCGGAAGCCGGAGGCGGGCGTGCTCGCCAGATCGGCGGCCATCACCGCGGCGGCGCCGCGGTAGAAGGTGAACGGCGAGGCCGCCATGCGGCCGTGCCGGATCGGCACCAGGTCGGCGACGCGGCGCTCGTCCTGGGCTTCGATGATCGCGACCGGATCGTGCCGGTTCGGGGGCGGCGTCCACTCCGCGTGAGAGGAGCGCCGGGCCACCGAGCGCGCCGCACGACCTGCCGCAGCGCGCTCGTTGACCTCGGTCATGGGCTAGACCGTAGCCGCCGCCTGCTCACTTTGCGAGTCACGCGCGGCATCGGCCTGCTTTGCCTGCGCCTCCGGGGTGACCTCGTCGATGTTGCGCGGCAGCAGCACCTCTTTGGCGATCACCAGGCGCTGGATCTGGCTGGTCCCCTCGTAGAGCTGCATGATCTTCGCGTCGCGCATCAGTTTCTCGACCGGGTACTCCTTGATGAAGCCGTAGCCGCCGTAGACCTGGACGGCGCC
>JAFDWF010000163.1 GCA_018268575.1 Actinomycetota bacterium | reverse complement strand
TCAGCCTCGACGGCGAGACGATCGACGAACAGGTGGCGAAATTGCTGCGGGGACGGCGGCTGGGGCTGGCCGAGTCGTGCAGCGGCGGCCTGCTGGCGGCGCGGATCACCGACGTGCCGGGGGCCTCGGATTACTTCGCCGGCAGTGTCGTCGCCTACTCATATGAGGCCAAAGAAGAGCTTCTCGGCGTGCCGAAGGCCCTGCTGGAGGAGAAGGGCGCCGTATCGCCCGAGGTGGCCGAGGCGATGGCCCTGGGGGCGTTGGAGCGCTTCGGGGCCGATGTGGCCGTCTCGATCACCGGGATCGCCGGGCCGGAGGGAGGGACCGAGGAGAAGCCGGTCGGCTACGTCTGCTTCGACGCACGGCTCGCCGACGGCACCTCGGTCGCCCGCGATCCGGTGATCCCCGGTGACCGTCACGACATCCAGGAACGCTCGGCACTGGTCGCGATGCACCTGCTGCGCAGCCTGCTCGGCGGCGATCGGCCGGGCTGAATTTCCAGAAACGTTGCAAAGCGGTGTTGAGCCGTGCGTTTTCGCCCCCTAGCTTGGCCGAATGGGAAGCGAAGCGGAGAAGCCGCAGGAGCAGCGGGTGTTCGTCGCGCTCGACCTGCCCGAGGCGATCCTCAGCGAGATCACCCTCTGGGGCATGGATGAGCTGCGCGATCCGGTCCTGCGACCGGTGCCGCGCCAGTCGCTGCACGTGACGCTGGCGTTCCTCGGCCACCGTGAGGGGGTGGAAGTCGAGCGGATCGCCGCGGAGGTGCGCGAGAGCGGCGGTCCGAGGCCGCAGATGAGGCTGGAGGATCCGATCTCGCTGCCGCGGCGCAAGCGGGCCTCGCTGTTCGCCCTGCCGGCGCCCTCCGCGGGCGCCATGGAGCTCCAGAAGGCCCTCGTGGGGCGATTGGTAGCGGCGGGACTGTACGAGCCCGAGGAACGTGATTTCTGGCCCCACGTGACCGTCGCCAGGGTGCGGGCTGAGGGGCGGGGCTCGCGCCGTCCGGCGTCCCTCGTGAAGCGGCCCGGGGACCTCCCCGAGGGGCTCAAGAAGCCCTTCTTGAGCGTCCGATTGACGCTCTACCGTTCTGAACTCCAGCCAGGGGGCTCGCGATACGTCCCACTGGCCCAAGTCGAGTTGTCCTGAAGTGGGCAGCAGTGAGGTGATGATCTGAGATGGCGGAGAAAAAAGTGAACTTGAAAGACGCCTCGGCGAAGGAGGCCAAAGCGAAGGACGCGGCGCTCGAGGCGGCCGTCACCCAGATCGAGCGCGACTTCGGCGTCGGCTCGCTGATGCGCCTCGGCGACAAAGGCACGGTCAAGGTCGACTCGATCCCGACCGGGTCGCTGGCGCTCGACCTGGCGCTGGGGATAGGCGGTGTGCCGCGCGGCCGGATCATCGAGATCTTCGGCCCCGAGTCCTCCGGCAAGACGACGCTGGTCAACCACATCATCGCCGAGGCCCAGGCCCTTGGCGGCGTCTGCGCCTTCATCGACACCGAGCACGCGATCGACCCGGTCTACTCGCGGGCGATCGGCGTCGACACCGACGAGCTTCTGGTCTCGCAGCCCGATTACGGCGAGCAGGCCCTGCAGATCGCCGACCGCCTGATCGCCTCGGCGGCGGTGGACGTGGTGGCGATCGATTCGGTCGCGGCGCTGACGCCGAAAGCCGAGCTCGACGGCCAGATCGGCGACACCACGGTCGGCCTGCAGGCGCGGCTGATGTCGCAGGCGCTGCGGAAACTCGCCGGCAGCCTCAACCGGACCAAGACCGTCTGCATCTTCACCAACCAGATCCGCGAAAAGATCGGCGTCCAGTTCGGCTCGCCGGAGACCCAGCCAGGCGGTCGGGCGCTGAAGTTCTACTCCTCGCAGCGCCTCGACATCCGTCGTATCGAGACCCTGAAGGAAGGGACCGAGGCGGTCGGCAACCGGGTCCGCGTGAAAGTGGTGAAGAACAAGGTCGCGGCGCCCTTCCGCCAGGCCGAGTTCGACATCGAGTACGGGGTCGGCATCTCCCGTGAGGGCGGCCTGCTCGACTTCGGCATGGAGCAGGACCTGGTGCAGAAATCGGGCTCGTTCTTCTCCTACGGCGAAGTCCGCCTCGGCCAGGGCCGAAACAACGCCAAGCAGTTTCTCGCCGACAACCCGGAGCTGGCCCTGGAGATCGAAACCAAGGTCCGTACGGCGCTCGGAATCGGCGTTGCGGCGGGCGATGCCGCTCCCGAGGCCGCTGATCCGATCGCGGAGGCCCAGGCCGCCTGACGCGGCCTGGCCTCGGCCGGCACGCACGGGGTCCCTCGCACCAATAGGATTCCGGCCGCCCCGATGCACGAAACGCTCTTCTACATCTGCGGCGGCATCCTCGCCGCCTCGGCAGTCCTCGTCAGCCTCTTCGGGCTGAAAAACGACAACTTCCCCGGCAAATGGATGCCGCTGGTCATCGTCTGGTTCGCGATCTTCGCGGTCGGCGCCGGCACGTTCGCCGTCCTGAACGGCAAGGACGAGTCGAGGGACCACAACGAGGAGTACGCGAAAGCGGCCGAAGAACTCAAGAAAGAGGAGACCAGCGGCCCGTTCGAAGAAGCCGAAAAAGAAGCCGCAGAAAAAGCTGAAGCGGAAAGCCCGAAAGCCGAAGAAGGATCTGAAGAAAGCTCCGAAGCGGCGGGGGAAGGCGAAGAATCGGGCGAAGGAAAGTCGGCCGAACCGGAAGGTGGAGCGGGCGAAGGGACCGAAGGCGAAGCGGGTGCCACCGGGGCCGGTGGTGAACCTGAAGCCGGCGCCGTCGTCTTCTCCGAAAACTGCGCGGTCTGCCACGGCGCGACCGGCCACGGCGGTGCCGGAGGCCCGGATCTGCGGACGATGCCGCTGGCCCAGACCGAAGAAGGCGCGATCCAGCAGGTCACCAACGGCGGTGGCGGCATGCCGCCCTTCGGAGGCACGCTCTCCGAAGAAGAAATCAAGAACGTCGCCGCCTACGTCGCACAGGAAATCACCGGCGGCGAATAGCGCCCCGGTCGACCGTCTGTCCCTCGATACCCTGAGCGCGTGAAGCGCTTCCACGTCACCACCTTCGGGTGCCAGATGAACGTGCACGACTCTGAGCGGATGCGGGGGATGCTTACCTCGCTCGGCTACGAGGAGGCCGCGGAGCGCTCGGAAGCCGACCTGATCCTCTTCAACACCTGCTCGATCCGCGAGTCGGCCGACAGCCGCTTCATCGCTCATCTCGGCGAGGCGAAGCGCCTGAAGAGCGAAGATCCGGGGCGCACCGTCGGCGTCGGCGGCTGTTGGGCCCAGTCGGTCAAGGAGGAGGTCTTCGAGAGGTTCCCGTTCGTCGACGTCGCCTTCGGCCCCGGCCAGATTCACAAGCTGGCCGAGTTCCTCAACTCCGACTCGCTGAGCGCCCAGGGCTACTTCGAGTTCGAGGACTTCTCCGGCCACCTGCCGGCCCGCCGCGAGCGCGAGTTCCAGGGCTGGCTGCAGATCTCGCAGGGCTGCAACTGCGTCTGCTCCTACTGCATCGTGCCGACGACCCGCGGGCGCGAGGTCAGCCGCAACCCGGCCGAGCTGCTCGCCGAGGCCGAGGCGCTGGCCGCCGACGGGGTGCGCGAGGTGACCCTGCTGGGCCAGAACGTCAACAGCTACGGACGCGATCTGCCGAAGGAGAGCCGGCTCTCCTTCGCTGAGCTGCTCGCCCGGGTCGACGCGGTCGCCGGGATCGATCGGATCCGCTACACCAGCCCCCACCCGAAGGACATGAAAGAGGACGTGATCCGGGCGCACGCCGAGCTGCCCTCGCTCTGCGAGCAGATCCACCTGCCGCTCCAGTCGGGCTCGAGCGCGGTGCTGAAACGGATGCGCCGCACCTACGGCCGCGGGCGCTACCTGGACCGCGTGGCGCTGATCCGCGAGCACGTCCCCGACTGCGCGATCACCACCGACATCATCGTCGGCTTCCCCGGTGAGACCGAGGCCGACTTCGCCGAGACCCTCGAAGTGGCGGAGGAGGTCGGCTACGACGGCGCCTTCACCTTCATCTTCAGCCCCCGCCGCGAAACCGAGGCGGCGACGATGGATGGGCAGCTGCCGCACCCGGTCAAGGTCGAGCGGATGGAACGGCTGGTCGAGGTGGTCCAGCGGCGAGCGGCGGAGCAGGCGCAGCGCTTCGTCGGTAGGACGATGGAGGTCCTGGTCGAGGGGCCGAGCAGGACCGATCCGACCCGGCTGCGGGGGCGGACCCGACACAACAAGGCGGTCAACTTCGAAGGGGCCGCGGCGGCGGGCGAGATGGTCGACGTCGAGATCGAGTCGGCGACCTCCCAGACGCTGAGCGGGGTCGCCGCTCGTCCGCTTTCCCCGCTCCTCTGAGCGCATGAGCGTCCTGGCGGTCTTCGGCCCCACCGGCGTGGGCAAGACCGGGGTGGCCGTCGAGCTGGCGCGGCTGCTCCGCGAGCGGGGGCAGGATCCCGTGGCGATCAACTGCGATGCACTGCAGCTCTACGAGGGGCTCGACGTGCTCACCGGGGCCGCTACGGCGGCCGAGCGGGGGGTGTTGCCGCACGAGCTGCTGGGGATCGTGCCGGTCACCGCGGACTTCTCGATCCACGAGTACATGCCGATGGCGCATGCGGCGATCGACGGCGCGCTCGCAGCGGGGCGAACGCCGATCGTGGTCGGGGGGACCGGGCTCTACCTGCGGGCGGCGCTCGCCGATCTCTCGCTGCGCAAGGTGCCCGCCTTCTCCGAGGAGTCGGAGCTGTGGTCGGGGAGGACGCGCCATCCGACCCGGATCTTCGGCCTCGACATGGACCGCGCGAGACTCTACGAGCGGATCGACGCCCGAGTCGACGCGATCGTCGCCGGGGGCGGCGAGGAGGAGGCGCGCCGCGCCGACGCGCTCGACGCCGGCCGCACCGCCCGCAAGGCCCTCGGCATGGACGAGCTCCTCGCCGGCGACCACGAGACGATGAAGCGCCGCTCGCGCAACTACGCCCGCCGCCAGCTCACCTGGATGCGCAAAATCCCCGACCTGACCACGATCGACCGCACGCACCTCACCGACGCAGAGGTGGCCGAGCGCATAGGGTCCGCGCGGTGAAATTCGAGAAGTGGCAGGCGCTGGGCAACGACTACCTGATCCTCGAGCGGGCGGAGCTTCCCTGGGAGCTGACCGAGGCGCGGATCGAGTGGCTCTGCGACCCGCACTTCGGGGTCGGCGCCGACGGCATCCTGCTGCTGGCGCCCTCCGATGACCCGGAGTTCGTCGCCGACTTGCGGATCTTCAACCCCGACGGCTCGGAGGCCGAGCTCTCCGGCAACGGCGCCCGCGAGGCGATCCTCTACCTGCGCCGCCACGGCTGGACCGATGCCGAGGAATTCGCGATCTCGACCGTCGCCGGGCCGATCCGGCCGACGATCACCGGCGAGCTGACCTGCTCGGTCGACATGGGCAAGGCTTCGACCAGCTCGAAGGACTTCCCCTCGGGCGGCCCCGACGGGCGTGGCACGGTCCGCTCGGCGGGCCGCGAGTGGGAGTTCCAGCACGTCTCGATCGGCAACCCGCAGTGCGCGATCGTCGTCGATCCGGTCGAGCTGGCCGACCTCGACCTGGAGCTGGTCGGCCCGGAGATCGAAGGCTCGACGCTCTTCCCGAACCGCACCAACGTCAGCTTCCTCACCGTCGACGGATCGAAGGTGCGCGCGCGGATCTTCGAGCGCGGCGTGGGGGAGACGCTCTCCTCCGGCACCGGCGCCTCCGGTGCCGCCGTGACCGCATTCCTGCGCGGCGCCCCGAGCCCGTTGACGGTCGAGCTCGACGGCGGCGAGCTGGCCGTCGAGGTCGGCGAGGACCTCGCGGTGCGGCTCGACGGCTGGGCCGAGCCGGTCTACGCGGGCGAGGCCTCGCCCGAGCTGCTCGCCGCACTCGGCGAGCAGGACTGACGGCGCGGCTTCCAAACTGGCCTTTCAATAGATTCCGCCGCCATGCCGATCGCCGAGCCATCCAAGCGCCTGCAGCAGATCCCGCCCTACATGTTCCAGGAACTGGAGCGGCGGATCGCGGAGAAGAAGGCCGCCGGCATCGACGTGATCAGCCTCGGGATCGGCGATCCCGACCAGCCGACCTACCCCTACATCGTCGCGGCGATGCAGAAGGCGGTCGAAGACCCGGCGACGCACCAGTACCCCTCGAACCGCGGCCGCGAGGACTTCCGCGAGTCCTTCGCGGGCTTCTACGCCCGGCGCTTCGGCGTCGAGATCGACCCGGCAAACGAGGTGATCCCGGCGATCGGCGCCAAGGAGTGCATCTACAACCTCTGCAACGCCTTCCTCGACCCTGGCGACGTGGCGCTCGCCTCCGACCCCGGCTACCCGGTCTACACCGGCGGCCCGCTGCTCCACGGCGCCACCGCCGAGTTGCTGCCATTGCTACCGGAGAAGGGCTTCGCCCCTGACCTGGCGGCGATCTCACCCGAGGCCGCGGCGAAGGCGAAGCTGATCTTCATCAACTACCCCAACAACCCGACCGGCGCCGTGGTGCCCGAGGGCTTCTTCGAGGAAGTGGTCGCCTACGCGCGCGAGCACGAGATCCTCGTCGTCCACGACAACGCCTACTCGGAGACCACCTACGACGGCTACGTCGCGCCCAGCTTCCTCGCCACGCCCGGCGCCAAGGAGGTCGGGGTAGAGGTCTTCTCGCTCTCCAAGGGCTACAACATGACCGGCTGGCGGGTCGCCGCGATCCTCGGCAACCCGGACGCGATCCAGAGCTACTGGCGGCTCAAGACCAACGTCGACTCGGGCCTCTTCGAGGCGCTCCAGATCGCGGGCGCCGCCGCCCTGCAGGGCCCGCCCGAGCCGCTGACCGAGATGAACGCGACCTACGCCCGCCGCCGCGACCTGGTCGTCTCGGCGCTCGCGGCGATCGGCGTCGACGTCACCGCGCCGAAGGGCACGATCTACATCTGGGCCCCGGTCCCCGCGGGTCACACCTCGACCTCCTTCGCCGAGACCGTCCTCGAAGAGGCCGCCGTGGTCGTCTCACCCGGCTCGATGTACGGGCCGAGCGGCGAGGGCTTCTTCCGCATCTCCCTCACCGCCCCCGACGAGCGGATCGAAGAGGCGGTCGAGCGGATGCGCGCGCATTTGGCGTAGACGCGCCTCGGAGCGCGGCCGGCCGGCGCCCGGGGGAAGAGACTCGAGGAGACAGCCAAGGGTCCGGCGAGCGGCGGGTTACGGGCGAGCGGTGCGTTCGCACTTCTCCACGCTATATGTGGATTACTGCGAACGCACGGGTCGGGAGGCGCGCCGGGGAGGGGGTTCGTCACGAAGACGCCGGGAACGTCACACCTCCACCACAGCCGACGGGACCCTCCGAACCTCCCGTCCCGGGCGTTTCGGACCCTCACGCGGGCGCCAGCTCAGCCGGCGCCCCGCCTACCCCTCGCGCTCCGCCCTCTTCCGCCAGTAACGGTCGAACCCAGCCCACTGGTAGGCGGTCGGGACGGCCTGGAACATCTCCTCCGCCGTCTCCGGGTCGAGCTGGGCGGCGATTCGGCGCTGCAGGTCGGCCTCGTAGGTCTCCTCGTCCATCCCGCGGGCCAGCTCGGCCTCTTCGCGGATGCGGGCCCTGGCCGTGGCGAGGTGCGTGGCCGGATCGTCCACGGGGCCGAAGTGGGTGAGGGCGAGCTTCTGCGGCGCCCAGGACTCGAGGATCCCGATCGACTCCTCCCACGCCTCGACGTCGATGTCGGGGGGAGGGGTCGGCGGGATGACCAGGTCAGTGGGCGGGATGCGGCAGGCGGCAACGTCGCCGACGAAGGCGGTGCCGCTCTCCTCGTGCAGGTAGCAGACGTGGTGGGAGGCGTGGCCGGGGGTGTAGGCGACGCGCATTCCGCGCACCACCTCGCCGCCCGCCAGGGCGGTCACGTTGGCCTCCGGGACCGGCTTGATCTTTCCCCAGAGGTACTCGAGCTGGTCGCCGTAGAGGCGCTCGGCGCTCGCCAGGAGGCGTGAGGGATCGATCAGGTGCGGGGCGCCGCGCTCGTGGACGTAGACGGGCAGGTCGGGCCAGCGGGCGACCAGCGCGCCGGTCGCGGCGGCGTGGTCGAGGTGGATGTGGGTGAGCAGGATCGCCTCCGGCCGCTGCCCGTCGAGCTTGTCGAGCAGCGTGTGCAGGGAGGACTCGGGGCCAGGGTCGACCAGCATCCCGTCGATCTCCCAGCAGCCGATCACGTGGGGACGGCCGAGGTGCTCCACATCGATGACGCGCATCGACGGGAGCTTAGTGTCTATCCGAGGACCCCCGCGCACGCCTGGACGGCGCCGGACACACTTCGCGGGGCGGCGTCCTCGGTCGGCCAAATGGCGCCGCCATTAGGCCTCCCTGCGTCCTACCCCCGCTCGGTCCGGCACTCGCCGGTCGCACACGCGGGTTTTCGGATAGACACTTATGCAGCGGCGGTGTCGGCGGGCAGCTTGCCTTCCGCCTCGAGCGTCGCGCGGAGGCCCGCTTCGAGGTCGCGCGGCTGGTAGCCGAGCTCCCGCGTCGCCTTGTCATGGTTGGCCCAGAAGGTGACCCCGTCGGCGGAGGCGATCAGCTCGCGCAGGTTCGGCGGCTGTCCCATGATCTTCCCGACCAGCGGGCCGATCGGGGTCAGCGCCTTCATCAGGCCGGTCGGCAGGGCGTGCTTCGGCGCCTTCTTGCCGGTCTCCGCGGCGACGATCTCGATCGCCTCGCGCACCGTCGTCACCGGGCCACTGATGATGTAGGTCTCGCCCGCGGCGCCTTTGTCGAGCGCCAGGATGATCCCGCCGGCGATGTCCTCCACGTGGGTCAGGCACATGCCCAGGTCGGGGAAGGGGATCAGCGGCATCTTGCCGCTCAGGAACTGGTCGAGCAGGACGCCGACCGAGGAGGTGTCGCCGGGGCCGTAGACGCCGCCCGGCTGGACGATCACGCAGGGCAGCCCCTCGCCGATCAGCTTCTTCGCCACCTGGTGGGCTTCCCACTTCGTCTTCTCGTACTCGGAGAGGAACTTGCCCTGGCGCTCGTAGCTCTCGTCGACGATCTGGCCGTTGGTGTTGCCGAAGATGCCGACGGTGGAGACGTAGACAACCTTGGCGATATTCGCCTCGAGCGCCGCGCCGAGCACCCGTTCGGTGCCGCCGACGTTCGCTTCCTGCATCGACTTGCGCTCGCTCGCCGGGATCCCGACCTCGTAGACGGCCGCCGCGTGGATCACCGCGTCGCAGCCCTCCATGCCCGCCCGGATCGCCCGTTCGTCGTTCAGGTCGCCGGGGACGAGGGTGCAGCCGAGCTCCTCCAACGCCGCGCCTTTGGCCGGCGTGCGGACGAGGGCCACGACGTCGTCGCCGCGGGCGCGCAGTTGACGCACCACGGCGCCGCCGATGAATCCCGTCCCTCCCGTGACGAAGACTTTCACGTACCTACCCTAGACGGCGGGGGTGGCGCCGTACAATCCCTCCGGTGAGCGAATCGAGGACCGGCCGCCTCACCAAGACGCGGTACGCGGCCGAAAACGGGAACGGAGCGGGGGTCGTCAACAGGCGCGCGCGGCAGCGGGCGCTGGCGATCGGGATCGTCGACGGCCGCGAGCGCGGCGACACCGAGCCGCTGGCCGAGCTGAAGGAGCTGCTGCGGACCGCGGGCGTCGCCACCGCGGGCGTCGCCACCCAGCAGCGTCCCAAACCGGACCCCGACCGCTATTTCGGCCGCGGTCGGCTGGAGGAGCTGAAAGCGCAGATCGCCGCCGAGGGCGCCAACCTGGTCGCCTGCGACGACGAGCTCCTGCCGCGCCAGGAGCGCAACCTGGAGAAGGCCCTGGGCGTGCCGGTGATCGACCGCACCGCGGTGATCCTCGACATCTTCGCCGACCACGCCCACTCGGCGGAGGGCAAACTGCAGGTCGAGCTGGCCCAGCTCGAATACAACATGGCGCGCATGCGAGGGCTGTGGACCCACCTCGAGCGCCTCGGCGCCGGGCGGATCGACGGCGGCATCGGCACCAGGGGGCCGGGCGAGAGCCAGATCGAGACCGACCGCCGGCTCGCCCGCAACCGGATCGCGGCGCTGCGCCGCCGCCTGCGGCAGACCGAACGCAACCGCGGCGTGATGCGCGCCGAGCGGGAGCGCTCCTCGGTGCCGCGGGTCGCCCTCGCGGGCTACACCAACGCCGGCAAGTCGACCCTGCTGAACGCGCTGACCGGGTCCGAGGTCGGGGTCGCCAACCGCCTCTTCGAGACGCTCGACCCGACCACGCGGAGCTTCGAGCTCTCCGGCCGCGACTACCTCCTCACCGACACGGTCGGGTTCATCGAGAAGCTGCCCCACCAGCTGGTCGAGGCCTTCAAGGCGACGCTCGAGGAGACGACGCTGGCCGATCTGATCGTCCACGTGGTCGACGCCTCCGAGAGCGAAGAGCGGCGGGTGCTCGACATGGGGGCGGTCGACGAGGTGCTGGAGGAGATCGGGGCGGGGGAGAAGCCACGCCTCCTGGTCCTCAACAAGGCCGACCTGCTGAGCGAGGACGAGCGCCACGAGGTGGTGCTGAGCCACCCCGAGGCGGTGCTGGTCTCGGCGCTCGCGGGGGAGGGATTGGACGAGCTGCGCGAGCGGATCGAGGCGGCGTTCGCCGAGACCCTGGCCGAGGTCGAGCTGCTGTTCCCCTACAGCCAGGGCGGTCGCCTGCACGAGCTGCACGAGGTGGCGGGCGAGCTGAAGCGGACCGACCGGGCCGACGGGGTGCTGGTCCACGCCCGGGTGCCGCGCGCCGAGTTGCACCGCTTCACCGATCTGGCCACCGCCTGAGCCTGTCCGGCGCGCGGCCAGCAAGGAAGCAGGAAGCGCCGTGTGCTCTGCACACAAGCGACCGATGACGCCGCCGGACGCCGCCGGACAGGCTCAGTAGGCTGCCGCGCATGGAGCTCCCGGTAATCCGCCTCAAGGACAACGCGGTGCTGCCGACCCGTGGCCATCCCGGCGACGCCGGACTCGATCTCTACTCGACCGAGATCGGGCACCTCGGGCCGGGGGAGCGCTGGAGCATCGGCACCGGGATCGCGGTCGAGATCCCGGAGGGGCACGCCGGCCTGGTGCTGCCGCGCTCCGGCCTCGCCCGCGAGCACGGCATCACCCTGGTCAACAGCCCCGGCCTGATCGACGCCGGCTACCGCGGCGAAATCCGCGTCCTATTGTTGAACACCGACCCGGCCGAGACGGTGAAGATCGAGGCGGGCGCCCGCATCGCCCAACTGGTCGTCACCCCGGTCGCAATCGCCGAGCCAGTCGAGGTGACGGCGCTCTCGGAGTCGGCGCGCGGCGACGGCGGCTTCGGCTCCACCGGCCGTTAGTAGGTCGGTTCGGCGGGGGGAGCGCGGAACGGGCTGGGGTCCGGGCCGGAGGAATCGGAGCCCAGGCGTCCCGGGCGTCTCGGAGGCGACCCGGGCAGGCTGTGGCCGCCTCCGAGACGCCCGGGACGGGAGGTTTGCGGGGGAGGCCCGGCGCAGGACCGGTGCGTGGCGGGAGTTCTCGGCATCTTCGTGACGGGTCCCCGGCGAATGCGGCATCTCCGTGACGGGACGGAGGGATGCGACGTCTCCGTGACGAGGCCGACGAAAGACGCCACGAAGACCGTGCGATCCGCGCGGGTCCCGTCGGGAAGATGCATGATC
>JAFDWF010000162.1 GCA_018268575.1 Actinomycetota bacterium | reverse complement strand
TATCCGCATACGGCAGCGAGTGGCCGATCTCCCCGCCACGCACCCGTCCCTGCGCAAGCTTCCCCCGCAAGACCTCCCGTCCCGGGCGTCTCGGAGGCGGCCACAGCCTGCCCGGGTCGCCTCCGAGACGCCCGGGAGGCCTGGGCTCCGATCGGTCCGCCCGGACCACCTCAGGCCCGCGGCCCCACCCGGGCGCCAGCTAAACAGCCACCCCACCCCCGCGGAGCTCCTCGTCTAACCGATGGACGCGCTCAGCGGCCCTGCCAGCGGGGCGCGCGCTTCTCGGCGAAGGCCCGGGCGCCCTCCAGGGCGTCCTCGGAGGCGCCGACCTCGGCGTTCAGGCCGCGCAGCTCCTCCCATGCCTCGGCTTCGGTCAGATCGCCGACCCGGCGCATCATCCGGGTCGCTCCGGCGACCGCCAGCGGTGCGTTGGCGGCGATCCGCGTGGCCAGATCGAGGGCCGCGGGGAGCGCCTCGCCGGGCTCGACCAGGCGGTTGACGACCCCCAGCTCGGCCAACCGCTCGGCCCCGATCCGCTCCCCCGTCAGCGCCACCTCGGCGGCCAGGCGGGGTGAGACCAGGCGCGGCAGGCGAACCAGGCCGCCGCCCGCGGCGAGCAGGCCGCGCTGCACCTCGGGCAGGCCGAAGAGTGCCCCCCGCGCGGCGACGATCAGATCGCAGGCCAGCGCCACCTCGAAGCCGCCGCCCAGCGCGTAGCCTTCGACCGCGGCGATCAGCGGCTTCGCCGGGCGCGCCTCGACGAAGCCCGCCAGGCCGCGCCCCGGGATCACTGGTTTCTGGCCGCGGGCGAAGGCCTTCAGGTCCATCCCCGAGGAGAAGACGCCGTCCGCCCCGGTCAGCACCCCGACCTTCAGCGCCGGCTCGGCGTCGAGCGCGTCGCAGGCCGCCGCGATCCCTTCGGCGACGCGGAGGTCGAGCGCGTTCTTGACCGCCGGCCGATCGATCGTGATCGTGATCACCGCTTCATGCCGCTCGACCAGCACGGTGGCAGCGTCGGGTCCGTCAGCGATCGACGAGGGCGCCATCTAGGCCGCCGCCGCGATTCCGCCTCCGCGCAGCAGCGGGGCGACGCGGTAGCGAGGGTCGTGCTCGGTCTCCCAGAGGCGGTCGAGGATCGCGACGATCCGGTCGCGACCCCAGCGCCGCTCCCACTCGGCCGGTCCGCAGGGATGGTTCAGGCCAATCACCATCGCCCGCTCGAGGTCGGGGCCGGAAGCGACTCCGGCGCTGAGGGCGAAGGCCGCCTCGTTGACCAGGTTGGCAACGATCCGGTCGAGGATCGCGGCCGCGAGCCCGGGGGCGACCGGGGGTGCCGCCCGCCATGAGGTCCCCTCGGCGTAGAAGCCACCGCCGCTCTTGCGGCCGAGCCTACCGGCCGCCACCTGGGCGACCTGGATCGGGCTCGGGCGCCAGCGCGGCTCGCCGTAGGAGCGCTCCCACATCGAGCTGGTGACGGCGAGGGAGACGTCGATCCCGATCGCGTCCATCAGCTCGAAGGGGCCGAGCGGCAGGCCGCCGTCCTCGACGCAGACGCGATCGATCTGCGCGGGCTCGGCGAAGCCGTCCTCGAGCATCCGCAGCGACTCCAGGTAATAGGGGCGGGCGCAGCGGTTGACCAGGAATCCCGGCCCGTCCTGGACGTCGACGACCTGCTTGCCGAGCCGCTCGGCGAAGGCGCGGGCCCGCTCCACCGCGGCCGGATCGGTGCGCGGGGTCGAGATCAGCTCGACCAGCGGCATCGCGGTCGGCGGGTTGAAGAAGTGGAGCCCCAGCACCCGCGGCGCCGCGCCGCTTCGCTCGGCGAGGGCGGCGATCGAGATCGACGAGGTATTCGAGGCGAGGATCGGCTCGCCCTCGAGCTCGGCCAGGGCGGCGAGCAGGCCGGCCTTCAGCTCGAGGACCTCCGGCACCGCCTCGATCGCAAGCTCGATCCCGGCCAGCTCGGCCGTCGAGCTCGCCGGGCGGATCCGGGCGCGGACCGCCGCGACCTCGGCCTCGCTGCTCGCGCCCCTCTCGACCGCCCGCGCCAGCGAGGCCTCGATCTGCCCGAGCCCGCCGGCGAGCGCCCCCTCGGCGGCGTCGCAGAGCAGGACCTCCGCTCCGGCCCTGGCACAAAGCTGGGCGATCCCGGCACCCATGGTGCCTGCCCCGAGGACGCCCACCAGACCGATCTCGCGATGACCCATCGGGGCAATAATCTACAGGTCGCCCGACTAGACTGTCTACTAGTATCGGACTCCTGATGAAGGGCGAAGACGTCTACGTCGTCGAGGCGGTGCGCACCCCGATCGGCCGCGGCCACCGCGAGAAGGGGATCTTCCGCGACGTCCACCCCGCTGCCCTGCTTGGCCGCACCTTCGCCCGGGCGCTCGAGCGCTCCGGGGTCGACTCGGCCCGGGTCGACAACGCGATCGCCGGCTGCGTCTACCAGGTCGGCGAGCAGTCGGCGGGGATAACCCGCAACGCTTGGCTCGGCCGGGGCCTGGCCGAGACGACCGGCGCGATCACCGTCGACGTCCGCTGCGGCTCCGGCCAGGAGGCGACCCACTTCGGCGCCCTGCGGATCGCCGCCGGGATCGACGACCTGGTCCTGACGGGCGGGGTCGAGAGCATGTCGCGGGTCGGCTTCCCGGTGAACGAGGCGGCCCAGGAGGAGTGGGGCCGCGGCTTGGACGCCGAGCTGCTGGAGCGCTACGAGCTGTTGGCGCAGGGGCTCGCGGCGGAGCTGATCGCCGAGCGCTGGGACATCTCCCGCGCGGCGATGGACGAGTTCTCGGCCCGCTCCCAGCGGCGTGCCGCGGCGGCCGGCGCGGCGGGCGCGTTCGACCGCGAGACGATGCCCTTCGAGGCGGGCGGCGAGACCCACCGCCGGGACCAGGGCATCCGTCCCGAGACGACCGCCGAGTCGCTCGCCGCGCTGCATCCGGCCTTCAAGCCCGACGGCAGGCTCACCGCCGGCAACTCCTCGCAGGTCTCCGACGGCGCCGCGGCGCTCCTCCTCGCCAATGCCGCGACGGCCGACGAGCTCGGCCTGAGGCGCCGCGCCCGCATCCTCGACCAGGTGACGCTCGGGGTCGACCCGATCACGATGCTGACCGGGCCGATCCCGGCCACCCGGGAGATACTCGCCCGCAACGGCCTCCTGATCGGCGACCTCGACGCGATCGAGATCAACGAGGCGTTCGCCTCCGTGGTCCTCGCCTGGGAGCGCGAGCTCTCCCCCGAGATGGAGAAGGTCAACCCGCGCGGCGGCGCGATCGCGCTCGGTCACCCACTCGGCTCGACCGGCGCCCGCCTCCTCACCACCCTCCTGCACGAGCTCGAGGACACGGGCGGCGAGCTCGGCATGGTGACGATGTGCTGCGCCGGCGGCCTCGGCACCGCGACGCTTCTCCAGCGCGTGTAGGCGAGCAGTTCCACGAGGGCGCTCCACCGTGTCGGCGGGACGCTGAGGGTAGGGGCGTCGCCGGCTGGCGCCCGGATGCCAAAGGGACCCGGGAGGAACGGCAGAGGGTCCGGGCGAGGGCGAGGATCGTCACGAGGTTCGCCACGCGGGGTGACGGGTCCGTGACGGGAGGCCGGGTCTTGGGAGGACGGCCGGGTCCGTCACGAAGACGCCGGGATCAGACGCCGGGATCCCGGCCCCGCGGGATCTCCCCCGCCACGCACCGTCCCACGCCGGTTCCCCCGCCACGCACCCGTCCCTGCGCCCCCCGCGCCGGCCGGTCCCTGCGCAAGCTCCCCCGAAGACCTCCCTTCCCGGGCGTCTCGGAGGCGGCCACAGCCTGCCCGGGTCGCCTCCGAGACGCCCGGGACGCGTGAGCTCCAACGCAGGCCTTCGGGCACCCGCCTGCCCCAACGCCCGGCGAGCATCCAGAGGAGTATCCGCAGGCGCACCTCGACGCGGGGCTGGTGGACGATCGCCATGTTCACGGCGAGCCGGCGCGAGCGCCGCACGGTGCGGTCGAAGAGGGCCGCGGTCACCTCCGGGTAGTGGCCGAGCCGCAGCGCGAAGCCCGCCTCGAGGACGGCGATCCTGCAGGGACGCAGGAGCCGCCACTCGCCCGCGACAGCCGGCGTCGTGCCGAGGTCATCGCCCCGCCAGGGGCGGAGCAGGTCGCCCGCCCCCAGCAGCTCGGCGCCGTAGCGGCCATCGAGCCCGACACGGCGCATCAACAGCCCGTCGAGAACGAGCAGGCCGATCGCGAAGTCGGCACGTGGGGTGGGTACCTGCAGCGGCCGGGCCCCGGCCTCGATCCTGACGACCGGGGCCACACAGTCCCGCGTCGCCACCTCTCGCCGCCCCTCCTCGAGGCGCGCGCCCAGATCCGGGTTCTCGACGAGGACCCGGATCCTCTCTCCGCCCCGGGGATCCTCGTCGCGCTCCACCCTCGACGCCGCAGCCCTCCGCGCGGCCCCGGGGGCCCCACCGGCCACCGGGCCGCGCCCACCCCGGAGGCGCATCAGCCGTGGTAATGATGGAGCGCGTAGAGACCCTCGGCGATGAGCAGGGCGTCGAACGCCGCGAAGATGACGAGCAGGGCTGCAGAGTCCATGGAGGAATCGTCCCTCCTCGTGACAGGGGTAGCAAGCGGGATGTCAGGGTTGCGACAGGTCCCACCGGGAGAGCGAGTGCCGCGACCCGGGGTCGCGGTTTCCAGGTCGAGGCGGTGTGGGATCGCTGCTCGACCGCGCGACCCCATTAGAGTCTGCCCATGGTTGGCCCCGAGGCATGACCGCGGTCACATCCACGTCCTGGACCGCCCCCGGTGACCCAGGCGACGAGTGGCACTCTCCTCTTTACCATGCGGCGGTCGAGCAGCTCGGGCGAGCCGCCGACCTGCTCGACCTCGACGATGAGTCCCGGGCCCGGCTGCGCGAGCCGAGGCGCTCGCTGACGGTGAACTTCCCGGTGCGCATGGACGACGGCGAGGTCGTCGTGTTCACCGGCTATCGCGTCCAGCACACCCTGACCATGGGACCGACCAAGGGTGGGCTGCGCTTCGCCCCTCACCTCTCGCTCGGCGAGTGCGCGGCCCTCGCCATGTTGATGACCTGGAAGACGGCGCTGGTCGGCCTGCCCTACGGGGGCGCGAAGGGTGGCGTCCGCTGCGACCCCGGCCTGCTCTCCGACCACGAGCGCGAGCGGGTGACCCGGCGGTTCGCGAGCGAGCTGGTGCCGATGGTCGGTCCCGACCAGGACATCCCGGCGCCCGACGTCGCCACCGGCGAACAGGAGATGGCCTGGTTCTACGACGCCTACTCGCAGGCGATCGGCCACGCGGCGCCGAGGGTCGTGACGGGGAAACCGGTCGAGCTCGGTGGGATCGCCGCCCGTCGTGAGGCGACCGGGGTCGGGGTCGTGGAGGTGGCGGCCGCCGTCCTCGAGCACCAGGGGAAGGCCGTCGAGGGCTCCAGCTTCGCGATCCAGGGCTTCGGCAACGTCGGCCGGGTCGTCGCGGAGCGACTGCAGTCCCTCGGCGGCCGGGTCGTCGCCCTCGCCGACGTCGGCGGCGGCGTCCACGACCCGGCCGGGCTCGACGTCGGGGCGATCGCCGGCTGGTCGGAGGAGCACGGCGGTCTGCGCGACTGTCCGTTCGGCAGGCCGATCGACTCCAGGCAGGCGCTCACGACCGAGTGCGACGTCCTCGTGCCGGCGGCGATCGAGCGCCAGCTGACCCCCGAGGTGGCCTCCGAGGTGCGCTGCTCGCTCGTCGTCGAGGCCGCGAACGGGCCGACCGTCCCGGGTGCCGACCGCCTGCTGGCCGCACGCGGCATCCAAGTCGTCCCCGACGTATTGGCGAACGCGGGGGGCGTCATCGCCTCCCACCATGAGTGGGTGCAGGCCCGCCAGCGGGCGCCCTGGGACGACCGCACGGTGGCGGAGCAGATCGGCGCTCGCCTGCGGGCGGCGACCGCCCGGGTGATCGAGACCGCGGCCGAGCGGAACGTGGACTGGCGGATGGCCGCGCTCGGCATCGCCGTCGACCGGGTGGCCCGAGCGGGGCGCCTGCGCGGCGTCTTCCCCTGAGCTACAGGCGGGTTCAGTTGCCCGGCTGAGCGCCCTAGGAGGGATTGGCGAAACTGCGGCCGATTGATCCGACCGTCGGATCGCCGCGTAAGGAGATCGGTACCGGCTCAAACCACGAGGAGGCGAAGATGGCCGAGGTAACCGAACGGAAACAGAAAAGGGGTCAGGGCGGGCCGGAACGAAGCGTGCTCGCCCTGCAGAACGGGCAGGAACCGACGCCCTCCGCCTTCGACACCGCGTTAGCGGAAAAGGACTCCTGAAGGCAGTGAAGCCGTTCATCGCCTAGATACGGTGGTGACGGGTGGATGCTCCGGTGACGACCAGGCGACAGAAGGCCGAGCGGCTCGCCGACGAGGAGCTGATGCCGCGGATCGGCCGCAAGGACACCGAGGCGTTCGAGGTCTTCTACGACCGACACGGCGGCGTCGCCTGGTCGCTCGCCTATCGGATCCTCGGTGAACGCGGTGCCGCCGAAGACTGCGTCCAGGAGGCGTTCATCTCGATCTGGCGCAACGGCGGCCGCTTCGATCCGACCCGCGGCAGCGTCCGCTCCTGGACGCTCAGCATCGTCCGCAACCGGGCGATCGACGTGCTCCGCAGCAAGGCGGGCAAGGCGCCGAAGATGACCTTCGACGACGACGCGATCCTCGAGTCGCGCCCGGCCGAGGAGCGCACCGAGGAGGAGGCGATGCGCCACGAGACCGCCACCGAGGTGCGCGGCGCGCTCTCGCAACTTCCCGGCGAGCAGTCCAAGGTGATCCAGCTCGCCTACTTCGGCGGCTTCAGCCAGTCGGAGATCGCGACGATGCTGGACCTGCCGCTGGGCACGGTGAAGGGACGGATGCGGCTCGGATTGGAGAAGATCCGCGGCGAGTTGGCGGAGGGACCGGCATGAACGCGAACGATCACGACCGCCGCCTCGAGGAAGTCGCGGCCTACGCGCTCGGCGCGCTCGACCCCGGGCAGGTCGTCGAGCTGGAGCAGCACCTCGCGGCTTGCTCGCGCTGTCAGGAGGAGCTGCAATGGCTCTCGCCCGCCGTGCGGGCGCTGCCGGAAACGGTCGAGCCCCGGACACCGCCGTCGGCACTGAAGCGGCGGCTGATGGCCGAGGTACACGCCGATGCCGCCGCGGAGGCGCGCCGGGCGCGGGGCGAGGAGCGCCGGCAGCGGGCCGAGACACGGCCCGGGCTCGGCGAGTGGCTGCGCGGCCTGAACGTGGGCGGGCTGACCTGGAAGCCGTTGGCGGGCCTCGCGCTCGTCGTCATCGTGATCGCCGGAGGGATCGGCTACGCGGTCGGCAACGGCGGTGGCTCCGGCGGAGGGCCCGAGGCTTCCGTGAGCACGTTTCGCTCCGGGCGCGCTCCGGGGGTCCTCGCCGAGGTCCGTCGGGAAGGGTCGACGGGACGGCTGCAACTCGAGAACGTCCCCCCGTTGGCGGACGGCCGCGTGTTGGAGGCGTGGGTGCAACGCGACGGCACGGTCGAACCGGTGAAGGGCTTGTTCGCCCCCGACCACAGAGGGGAGGCAACGACGACCATCGCCGACCTGGGCGGCGTCGACCTGGTGATGGTCACGGTCGAGCCCGCCGGCGGGACCCGAGCGCCGACCAGCGCTCCGATCGCCTCCGTGAGGATCGACTGATCCCAGGGCCGATTCGAGGCCACGCCTCACGGCGACGTCGGGCGTGGTGATCCGACCGGGGCCTCTCGACGTAGGAGTTGGCATCCGCACCGCCTGGACGATGCGGCATCGGCAATCAGTCAACTTTGCGAGGAGAGATGATGAACCCTGACACCGAGTTCGAGGCCGAGGACATCCAGCGCCTGGAGAGCGTGCTCGAGGACACCGGCACCCCCGAGGTGACCAGGCGTGGCCTGCTCGGCAAGGCGGCCGCAGGAACTGCCGCGGTGGGGGCGCTCGGCGCCCTCGGCCCGCTGCCGCAGGCGCTCGCGGGCACGCGCGGGAAGGGCAGCAAGACGATCACCGAAATCGTCGACGCCGCCGTCACCGCCGAGGCCCTCGCCGTCACCTACCTGACCGGTCTGGTCGAGAACGCCTCGAAGATCGGCATCCCGGCCGAACTGGTTCCGGTGCTGCAGGCCGCGAACGCGGCCGAGCTCGATCACTACGAGACCCTGAAGAAGCTCGGGGCCAAGCCGCTGACGCTGAAATTCTGGGCGCCCGACTCGTTCTTCGAATCGAGCAGCGCGGTGTTCGCGACGATCGAGTACGCCGAGACCCAGTTCGTCAACGCCTACCTGATCGCGATCACCGAGTTCGCCAAGGCCCAAAAGGACTCGCTCGCCCGCTACGCCGGGGAGATCCTCGGGACCGAGGCCGAACACCGGACGCTGGCCCGCTTCGCCCAGGGCAAGCTGCCCAACAACGTCGGCTTCGAGGCCTACCGCGTGCACCAGATCGGCGGCATCGTCAAAGCGCTCGAAAAGGCCGGCGTGGGGTTCGGCAAGAAAGGCAAGGGGCCGGGCGCCTTCTACGACTTCGCCAAGCCGCCCGGCAGCGCGGTGACCTCGCTACAGAGCACCCACGCCGCCTGAGCCGAGCTCCGTCGAGAGATCTCCCCGGGCCGCCGGGCCGGGGAGATCGGACGTCGCTACAGGCGACCGAGCGATCTAAATGAGTAGCTCCATGGGGGGTACGAGGGTGGCATGGGTGGTCGAGCTGGCGCCCGGGCCGCATGGGTCCGGGCCGGACCGATCGGAGCCCAGGCGTCCCGGCCTTTTCGGAGGCGACCCGGGCAGGCTGTGGCCGCCTCCGAAAAGGCCGGGACATGGGGAGACGGCGGAGGGTCCGGGCGAGCGGCGGGGATCGT
>JAFDWF010000161.1 GCA_018268575.1 Actinomycetota bacterium | reverse complement strand
GCGGGTCCCGTAGGGAAGATGCATGATCCGGCGGGGATCCCGCCGGATCATGGTCGCTCCGTGACGAAGACCCCACGATCGCAGGGAAGGCGTATGCCTTCCTGCGGAGGTTCAGGCCCCTCTTTTCGCGCTGAGTGAATCCGGGCCCCTATAGGGGCCCAGAACCGTGGTCACGTGTTTGTGACCGTGGAGGAAGCGTGGAAGCCGTGACGTCTCCCTCACGTCTCCCGCGCAGTTCCCGGCGTCTTCGTGACTTCCCGCCCCTCCGGGCCACGAGTGTGCACTTGAGCCGCCCATGGGCGGCCTAACTGAACACTCGTGGCCCGGCCTGATGTGCTCGCCCGAACCCTTGGCCGTCTCCTCGAATCTCGGCCTTTTCGGAGGCGGCCACAGCCTGCCAGGGTCGCCTCCGAAAAGGCCGCGTCCCTTACCTCCGGGCGCCAGCCGGCGACGCCCCCCGTCCCTTCGGCGCCCCGGAGCACCTCGTGGAACTACTCATCGCGCGCCCGACGATTCGGGGGGTGTGAATTGACACGATCGTTTGACAACTTGTAGAATTGGTCGCCAATCTTGCAATTGGGAAATCGGGATTAGGGAGCAGAGCGTGAGCGACGAAGTCATCGAACCTGGCATGCACCATTCCACCGCCGAGGGCGAGATCCCGACCGAGCTGCGGTCGGAAGCCCAGAGCCTCAAGGCGGGGTCGGTCGGCGTGATCGGCGTGGTCTTCCTCGTCGTCACCGGCGCCGCGCCGATCGCGGCGATGCTCTTCAACGGCCCGCTCGCGGTGCTCGGCGCCGGCTGGGCGGCCCCCGCCGCGTTCATCCTCACCCTGATCGGGTTGGTCGTCTTCACCGTCGGCTACGTGCAGATGGCGCGCCGCGTCAACGCCGCCGGCGGCTTCTACACCTTCATCTCGCACGGCCTCGGCAGGGTCCTCGGCCTTGCCGCGGCGGGCACCGTCATGTTCGCCTACGTGATGTTCGCCTGCCAGCAGCAGGGCGTCTCCGGCTACTGGCTCAGCACCACCTTCGACAACTGGTTCGGGGTCAATATCCCCGGCTGGATCCTCGTCTACGTGGCGATTCTGATCACCGTCGGCATCTCCTACTTCGAGGTCAAGATCACCGCCCGGATCCTCGGCGTCGCCCTCTGCGCCGAGGTGCTGATGCTGACGATCTTCGGCCTCATCGTCCTCTTCAAGGGCGGTGCCCACGGCATCTCGCTGGCGCCGCTGAACCCGGCCAAGGTCTTCTCCAGCGACAACACCGCGAAGGCGGTGTTCGGCTCCGCGGCGGCCGGCATCGCCTTGTTCGGCGCCTACTTCTCCTGGACCGGGTTCGAGATGGCGCCGAACTACGCGGAGGAGTCCAAACACCCGGCCCGCACCGTCGGCCCGGCGACCTACGGGTCGGTGATCGGCGTCGGCATCCTGTACATCTTCGTGATGTGGATGTTCGTCGAGGGATGGGGCCAGCAGCACGTCTCGCACGAGATCGCGGTCCAGCTCGGCACGGTCCCCAACCAGACCCTGCCGCATGCATACGGCTCGGCCTTCTACCCGCTGACCGACCAGTTCGCCGGCCACTGGATGACGATCATCTTCGAGGGGCTGATCATCACCAGCTCCTTCGCCGCGGGCATCGCCTTCTACAGCACCGCCTCGCGCTACGTTTTCTCGATGGCCCGCGAGAGCATCTTGCCGGGCTTCCTCGGCAAGACCCGGCCCGGGGCGCAGAATCCGTGGCGGGCGAGCCTCGCCGTCGGCCTGGTGATGGTCGTCTACTGCACGCTCTTCATCCTCTCCGACCACTCGACCCTGGCCCAGTTGACGAAGACGTCGACCTACGGGGCGTTGATGGGCGTGTTCGCGCTGCTCGCGATCCAGGGCATCTGCTGCATCGCGATCATCTGGTTCTTCTGGAGCCAGGCCCGCGACGGCTTCCACTGGTGGAAGACGGTGATCGCGCCGATCCTCGGCTGCGGGGCGATGATCTTCGGCTGCCAGCAGATGCTGGCGAACCTCGGCGCGCTGGCGGGCGGCGAGCCGCTCTTCGTCCGCTCGATCCCCTGGGTCTCGCTGGCGATCTTCGTCTTCGGCTTCTGCGTTGCGCTCTATTGGCGCAGCCAGAAGAAGGACCGCTACGAGGCGATCGGCCGGTTCGTCGACGTGAACGTCGAGGGCGACCTCTCCCCGGAGTCCCAGTCCGGCGATGAGCCGGCCGTCGCCTCGGCGGGCTGAGCAGCCGATGGAGGGCGTCGCGACGGCGCGCAGTGGGCGCTTCGCGGCGCTCGATCGGCGCGCCGTCAACCACGACGGCCTGGCCCGGGAGGACCACGAGCTCGGCCTGACCGCGCTGCACTCGCCGTCCGATCCGGAGCCCTCGCTGGCACTCGGAGCGGACGGCCGAGTGGCCGAGATGGACGGCAGGCCGCGGGCCGAGTTCGACGTGATCGACCGGATGGTCGCCGACCACGGCATCGACCTGGCGGTCGCGCCGGAGGCGATGGCGCTCGGCGACCGCGAGTTGGCGGCGCGCGTCGTCGACCCCTCCTTCCCGCGCGAGGAGGTGGCGCGGCTGATCTCGGGGGTGACCCCGGCCAAGCTCGCCGCCGTGGTGCGGCTGCTGCGGCCGGTCGAGCTGCAGATGGCGATCGGCAAGATGCGGGTCCGGCGCACGCCCTCGATCCAGGCGCACGTCACCAACCGCCTGGACGACCCCTTGCTCGTCGCCGCCGACGCGGCCACTGCGGTCGCCTTCGGCTTCCGCGAGCTGGAGACGACCGTGCCGGTCCTCGAGGACGCGCCCTCGAACGCGGTCGCGCTCCTGGTCGGCTCGCAGGTCGCCGCGCCGGGGGCGCTGACCCAGTGCTCGGTCGAGGAGGCGATGGAGCTCGAACTGGGGATGCGCGGCCTCACCACCTACGCCGAGACGGTCTCCCTCTACGGGACCGAGCAGGTCTTCGTCGACGGCGACGACACCCCCTGGTCGAAGGCCTTCCTCTGCTCCGCCTACGCCTCGCGGGGGCTGAAGATGCGGGTGACGAGCGGCGGCGGGGCGGAGGTCCTGATGGGCGAGGCCGAGGGCCGTTCGATGCTCTACCTGGAGGCGCGCTGCGTCTCGCTGGCGCGGGCGATCGGCGCCCAGGGCGTCCAGAACGGCGGCATCGACGGCGCCGGCGTGGTCGGCTCGGTCCCCGACGGGATGCGCGAGATGCTCGCCGAGAACCTGATGGTGATGCTGCGCGACCTCGAGTCCTGCTCCGGCAACGACACCCAGGTCTCGGAATCCGACATCCGCCGCACCGCCCACACCGTCCCCCTGCTGCTGGCGGGGTCGGACTTCCTCTTCTCCGGCTTCGGCTCGATCACCCGCTACGACAACATGTTCGGGCCGTCCAACTTCAATGGCGACGACCTCGACGACTACCTCGTGCTGCAGCGCGACTGGGGGGTCGACGGCGGTCTGCGGCCGGCCTCCGAGGAGGAGGTCCTGGCGGTGCGCGAACGCGCCGCGCTGGCGGCGCAGGCGGTCTACCGTCATCTGGCGCTGGCCGATTACGACGACGAGCACGTGCGCGCGGTGGTCGAGGCGCACGGGTCGAAGGACGTCCCGGTCGAGGACGAGCTTGCCGTGCTGCGGGCGGCGACGGCGATCCAGCAGGGGGAGGTGACCGCACTCGAGGTGGTCGCGGCGCTCGCCGAGGAGGGGTTCCTGGAGGAGGCCGAGCGCGTCCTGGCGATGATCCGCGAGCGCCTCAAGGGCGACTACCTGCAGACCGCGGCGATCTTCGACGAGGACATGCGGGTCCTCTCCAAGGTGACCGACCCGAACGACTACGCCGGCCCCGGCACCGGCTACGTGCCGACGCCGGCGCGCCGCGAGCAGATTGCGAGCGTCCGCCAGCAGCTCTCGGTGCGCGAGGTGCGGGCCGAGCAGGAGCCGAGCGCCGACACCCTGCACCTGGTCGAGGGGCCGGTCGCCGAGGTCGGCAACGACCCGCGCGAGGTCTGCATCGGGCTCTCGCCCGCGGTCGGCAGGGCGATCTGGACGACGCTCTCGGGGCTGACGGTGCGGGAGGCGCTGCGCGAGATCGAAGCCGGCCTCGAGGAGGAGGAATGCGTCGCGCGGCTGATCCGCGTGCGCTCGACCATCGATCTCGGCCTCGTCGGCCTGACCGCGGCGCGGCTCGCGGGCTCCGGGATCGCGGTCGGTCTGCAGGGCAAGGGGACGGCGTTGATCCACCGGCGTGACCTGGTGCCGCTCGCCAACCTGGAGCTGTACTCGACCGCACCGTTGATCGATCGCGAGATGTACCGGACGCTGGGGATCAACGCCGGCCGCCACGCCAAGGGCGTCGTCACCGTGCCCGCCAAGAACCCCTATACCGAGGAGGCGATCACCGCCCGCTACCACACCCGGGCGCTGGCGCTGGTGGCGATCGAGCGCGAGCTGTGCGAGCCCGGGGCGCCGCCGGTCGAGCTGAGGAGGGCGGCGTAGGTGACCTTGAAGGCGTGGAGCGGCCGGCCGGTCGAGGAGATCACGGTCGAGCGCGTCGTCGCCGGCGAGCTCGCCGCAGCGGACCTGCGCGTCCATCCCGACACCTTGCGGGCCCAGGCCGACGTCGCCGCCGCCCACGGCAACCCGCAGCTCGCCGCCAATCTGCGGCGCGCCGCCGAGCTGACGGCGCTCGCCGACGAGCGGCTGCTGGAGATCTACGAGGCGCTGCGGCCGGGGCGCTCGACCCGCGCCGGGCTGGAGGCGATCGTCGCCGAGCTGGAGGCCGAGGGCGCGCCGATGACGGCGGCGATCGTCCGCGAGGCGCTGGTCGGCGGCGAAGAGCGAGGATTGCTGGCAGAGGAATGACCGAGGCGACCGACAATGCCGCGGATCGCGGGGCGGAAGCGGGCCGGAGCGCCCTGATCCTCGGCTGCGCCAGCGGCATCGGCGCCGCCGGCGCGCGCATCCTCGCCCGCCGTGGCTGGAAGCTGGCGCTGCTCGATCTCGCCGCCGAGGGCCTGGCGGAGATCGCCGCGGAGACCGGCGCCGGCGCCCACGTGGTCGACGCCTCCGATCCCGCCGCGCTGGCGCAGGCGTTGACGACGGCGCTGGCCGAGCTCGGGCGCGTCGATGCCGTCTGGTCCAACGTCGGGATGCAGACCGCGGGGACCATCGAGGCGGCCGCAGTCGAGGATCTCGACCGCTGCTACGCGCTCAACGTCCGCGCCCACTTCGTCGTCGCCCAGCACGCCGTCCCGGCCCTGCGCGAGGCGGGCGGCGGCCCGCTGCTCCTCACCGCGTCGAACGCCGGCCTCTTCCCCGACCGCGAACTGGTCACCTACTCGGCGACCAAAGCCGCGACGGTGGCGATGGCGAAGCTGATGGCCGTCGACCACGCCGCCGACGGCGTCCGCGTCAACGTCCTCTGTCCCGGCTGGGTCGACACCCCGTTCAACACGCCCGCCTGGGGCACCTACGGGGGCCGCGACGAGTTCCTCGCCAAGGTGCCGGAGCTGATCCCGATCGGCCGCATCGCCGACGCCCCCGAGGTCGCCGCCGTCGCCTGCAGGCTCCTCTCGGACGAGTTCGCCTACATGACCGGCCACGCGTTCGTCCTCGACGGCGGCGAGATGCTGGCCTGATCGAGCGCCGGCTCGGGTCGTGAGTGACTATCCGAAAACCCCCGCGCACGCCTGGCGGCGCCGGACACACTTCGCGGGGCGTCGTCCTCGGGAGTCCAAATGGCTCTGCCATTAGGCCTCCCTGCGTCCTACCCCCGCTCGGTCCGGCACTC
>JAFDWF010000160.1 GCA_018268575.1 Actinomycetota bacterium | reverse complement strand
CGTGACGTCTCCCTCACGTCTCCCGCGCAGTTCCCGGCGTCTTCGTCACGGACCCCGCGGCACCGCCCTCCGCTGTTCCTTATGCCCACCATCCCGGCATAAGGAACAGTGGAGCGTAGGACCTCTGCCGTCCTCCCATGACCCGGCCTTCTCGGAGGCGGCCACAGCCTGCCCGGGTCGCCTCCGAGAAGGCCGCGTCCCTTTCGGCATCGGGCGCCAGCCAGCGACGCCCCGTCCCTCAGCGCCCCGCCGCCACAATCGTCCCTCGCCCACCCGGCCCGCGGCACCACGGTCTCGCCATGCGAGCCCATGGCGCCGCGCGCCGAGGAGAGCCTGGGACTCAGCCGATCCCGTACTTTTCGCTGTCAGCCGTCGACAGCTGCCAGGCGCCGCCGTCGGTGATCGAGGTCGCCACGCCGTTGACTTTGCCGTTTGCGGTCTGCCCGAAGTGGAACAGCTTGATCGCGCTCGGGGTTTCCGGCGTCAGCGTCATTTCCGGATAGCTCGTTTCCAGTTCGGCGACCGAGCAGCCGGCGTTGAACGTGTAGGTGACGCCGAACCCTTTCAGGGTCAGGTTTTCCGCGTTGACCGTGACGCCGTAGGGCAACGTCTTCGGGGTCGCGGCGGTGACTTCACAGCCTTTGAAGCTGCCCGACAGCCCCACGCAGGTGCCCTTTTCCACGGCGAAGGCGCTGATCGACCCGGTGCTGCCGCCTTCGGTGCTCAGCGTCGCGGTCGAGTCGCAGAGCAGCGCCGAGCTGCCCACTTCGATCACTTCGCCGCCGCTCAACGGAAGTTCGACTTTTTCCGTCAGCGTTTTGCCTTCGTGCTTCCAGACCGCGGCCAGAGCGGATGCCGCCCCGACCAGCGCCACCACCACGACAAGTACCGCAGCCCCCATCAGCAGCGGTTTCCTGGACTTCTTCATCTGCGCCTCCCTAGGCGATTGTTTACGAAACGGCCTATTAGGTAGCACTATTCAGGAACTCTTGCTCGATAGGGCCACGGTGTCGCGCGCGGCGTCAATCGTTCGTCCAGTGACGCGGCACCTCGGCCGGGAGAAGCCAGGCGATGACCGAGGGATATCCTCGGAGGAACCCCCAGCGGCCGGCCGGCGTCAACCGGGGCGGGTCGATTGCATCGACGGCCACCGATCTCCGTCTGCCCGCCGCGCCCCCGCAACGTTCGAGCGGGGCAAACAAACGAAGAGGAGAACTTGATGGCAGCACGCAAGGGCAGCGCGGAGTGGAAGGGCGATCTCAAAGGCGGCGCCGGTGAGGTCACCGTCGGCGACGGGGTCTTCCAAGGCCAGTACTCGTTTGCCTCGCGCTTCGAGGAGGGCGAGGGGACCAATCCCGAGGAGCTGATCGCCGCCGCGCACGCGGGCTGCTACGCGATGGCGCTCTCCGCCGGCCTCTCGGAGGGCGGCAACCCGCCCGACTCGATCAAGGCCGAGGCCGCGGTGTCGCTGCGGATCGTCGACGGGGCCCCGACGATCGCCCAGATCGACCTCGACGTGGTCGGCAGCGTCCCCGGCATAGATGAAGACGCCTTCCAGGCGGCCGCCGAGGAGGCGAAGAAGGGCTGCCCGGTCTCCCGTGCGCTCGCGGGCGTGCCCGAGATCAACCTCTCCGCCCGGCTCGCCTGAAGCCGGTGGCGGTCGCCGGGAGGCCGGCGACCGCTCGGCTCACTCCGCCGCCTCCGCCGCCTCGATCGCCTCGCCCAGGCGGGTGAGCGCGTCCGCGGCGAGCGAGGCTTCGGCGGCGGCGAAGAGCTCGCGCTCCTCGAAGCGGACGTGGTCGTTGAGGAGCGTGCCGAGGGCATGGAGCTGATCCAGCGACGCCTCCCCGGCGGCGAGGCGCAGCGCTTCGCGGCGGATCGCCCGGTGCTCCTCGAGCATCCGCGCGACGCCCGGCTCGTCGATCTCGCCGTAGGCGTCCCACCCCGGCAACAGCACCTCCTCCTCGATCCGGAAGTGCCGCCGCCCCTCCTCGCCCCAGAAGGCGAGGAACTCGGGGACGGCGCTCGCGACGTCGGTCGCCTCGCGCAGCTTCTTCGCCGCCAGCAGGGCGGCGAGGTGCTCGCGGGAGAGCGGGCGAAGGGCCTCGGCGCGTTTCATCCCTCCATCGTGACGAATGACGCCGCGCTCCGCCGACCTGGCCGGCGGAGCGCGGTGGTACCGGGATCCTTCGCTCCTGCCTCAGGGAGCGGCGTAGGCGGCCCCGACGACCGTCGCCATCGCCGCGTAACCCGCCTTGGTCGGGTGGATGTCGGCTTCCGGACTGGCCGGGTCGAAGGTGCCGCCGGGACACATCGCGGTGAACGCGCAGACGGTCGGGATGTCCCCCGCTTCCGGGCCCCCGTGAGTGCCCGAGAAGTTGATCACCCTCGCGGTGTTCGCGAACTTGACCCCGAAGCCGGCGGCCACCGACTTGATCGCGCCGTTCAGCGCTTCCACCGTCGCGTCGCCTCGGCCTTCCGGCGTCAGCACCGTCGGATAGGGGTTGTACTGCGAGACGAAGACGATCCTCGCCGTCGGCGCCGCCGCCCGCAGCCGCGAGAGGATGAAGCCGATGTTGGTCACCACGTGGCCGATCTCGGCTTCGACTTCGGCTTCGCTGCAGCTGAATGCCGTCGGGAAGCCGCAGGTGTGGCCGAGGAACTGCAGGATGTCGTTGGCGCCGAGGTCGAGCGTGATCGTCGCGGTCCCCGCTTCTCCAGCGACCGCCAGGGCGTCTTCGAGCTGCGTGCCGGTATAGGCGTGATGCAGGAACGCCTTCGGGAACGGGGTCCCGGTCGGCCCGCCGGCGCAGTACGCCGACCCGACGCCGGAGCCTTTGATGAACGTTTCGGTCGTCTCCCCCGGGCAGCCGTCGTCGACGACGCTCAGTCTCGGGTTCAGCAGCTTCAGCGCGGCGGCGAAGTCGTCGACGTAGCCGTCGTCGAAGTTCGCCGCTTCGACGAAGCCTTTTTCTTTCAGTTCCTGCTGGAACTGCGCCTGGTGGTAGCCGTAGGCGAGCGAATCGCCGAGCGCCAGGTAGGTATTGCCGGGGCCGAAGGCGCCGGCGGCCGGAGCCAGCACGAGCGCTCCGAAGGCGACGACGACAGCGGCACACACGAGCGCTCGCGCGCGAGCGCGAATAAGGGCAGACATGGAGCTCCTCCCGTAGGTCCTATCGGTGATCAGGGCGACGTTTGCTTCCCTGCGCCCTGATTTCTCAAGCGAACCTAACTGATGGCGGGAGTGGCGACAACCCGCAGAGCACCGCACCAGCATGCGGCAGGCGACCCTCCGCCGCGCGCGCCCCTATTGTTGCGCGCCCTTGTACGACGCCCCTCAGCACCGAAACGGCGGCGGGGCGCGTGCCGGAACGCTTCCGGACTGGCCCGATGCCCGGCCCCTGCGCGCCTGGCAAAAGCAGGCGACCGAAGCCGTCCGCGCGCACTCCGCCACCAGCTTCCTCGCCTCGGCCACGCCGGCGGCCGGAAAGACGACCTTCGGCCTCCACATCGCCCACCGCATGCTGAGCGCGGGGTTCGTCTCCCGCATCGTCGTCGCCGGCCCGACCACCCACATCTGCCGCCAGTGGGCGGCGGACGCGGGCCGCTACGGGATCGACCTCGAGCCGAACCGGCCGAACTCCGACGGGCCCGAGTCGGCCGACTTCCACGGCGTCGCCGTCACCTACCAGACGATCGCGGCCGGGCCCGAGGTGCACCGGCTGGCGGCGGGGCGGCAGACCACCCTGCTGATCGCCGACGAGCCCCACCACATGGGCGACCTCGCCGCCTGGGGCCTGCAGACCCGCAAGGCCTTCGACGGTGCCCGCTTCCGCCTGCTCCTCTCCGGCACGCCCTTCCGCTCCGACAACTCGGCGATCCCCTGGGTCACCTATGACGACGATGGCCTGAGCCAGGCCGACTACGCCTACGGCTACCCGCAGGCCCTGCGCGATCGGGTCTGCCGGCCGATCACCTTCCTGCCCTACGACGGCGAGATGGAGTGGGTCTCCGACGGGCGCCTGCGGAGCGCCGACTTCGACCTGGCGTTGCCCGCGGCGGAGTCGGCGCGGCGGCTGCGCACGGCGCTCGTCCCGGAGGGCGAGTGGATGGGCGAGGTGCTCCGCGACGGCGACGCGCGGCTGGGCGAGGTGCGGGCCGATGGGCACCCCGACGCGGGCGGCCTGGTGATCGCCTCCGACCAGGAGCACGCGCGGGCGATCGCGGCGCGCCTCGGTCAGGTCTCGGGGGAGCGGCCGGAGCTGGTGATGAGCGACGAGCCTGGGGCCAGCCGCCGGATCGCCGAGTTCGCCTCCTCCGATCGGCGCTGGCTGGTCTCGGTCCTGATGGTCTCCGAGGGCGTCGACATCCCCCGCCTGCGGGTCGGCGTCTACGCCACCGCGGCCCGCACCGAGCTCTTCTTCCGCCAGGTGGTCGGCCGCTTCATCCGCACCACCCCGGGCGGACCGCGCCGTCAGATGAGCTACCTGCTGATGCCAGCCGACCCGCGGCTGAAGGCGCTCGCCCACGAGATCGAGGTGGAGCGCCGCCACGCCCTCGACCTCGCGCCGATCGGCGAGGAGGCGGAGGAGGAGCTCGACCAGCCCGAGCCGGAGCGAGGCGAGCCGGGCGAAGGCTTCGCCGCCCTCAGCTCCGGCGACGCCGAGCTGGACGAGGCGATCATGAGCGAGACCACCCTCCAGCTCTTCCCCACCGACGATCCCCCGGCGGCGAAGAAGGCGCCCGCCCTCGCTCCGCCCGCGGCCGCCGTCGAGGATCGCGAGCCCGAGCGCGAGTCGGCCTACCAGGTGCGCGAGCGCCTGCGCGGCGAGCGCAGCCGCCTGGTCGGCGACCTCGCCCGCCGCACCGGCAAGTCCCACCGCGAGATCCAGGCCCGCATCAACCGCGAGACCCGGGTCCGCTCCGTGGCCGGCGCCACGCTCGACCAGCTCGAACGCGGCAACGCCCTGCTGCGCCGCGAGCTCTGGCGCTGAGTGCCACGCGAACCTCGCGGCCTGAATCTAGTGTCCTGAGTCAGAAATCCTGCGCCACCCTGGCGGCGTCTCGCCGCCCGTGGCGGTGTCCTCGGATTTGCCTTTGCCCACCGGCAAAGGCTGCATCCTGCGTCCTTGCCACGGACGACGATCCACGCGCCAGATGTGACACACGACTTCTGGCTCAGGACACTAGCCCGCGGCTACCTCAACGAGGGTCACTCCCGTAAGGCACGGAGCGGTGGCGGATGGCGGCGACGCGAACCGTCTTCCCTTCATCGGTCACCTGGTAGAGGGTAGGCGGCCGTCGAGCGCCGCGATCGCGGCTGAATCGGACAGGACCTCGGCGTCTCCTCCAGATGCGGTCTCGGAATCCGTCTCGACCACGATTACATCTTCCGCACATTAGTTTGAGCTCGGGCAGATACGCGCGGCCTCCGGCGGCGGCTCGTAGGTAGACGAGGTCGAACAGGGCCTTCTCCGGGCCGGCAATCGACCCTCCACGCTGCCCGGGGGCAAACCCTCCGAACAGCTCGGGGGCGATGTGGTGGACGTCGAAGGCGCCGATCGCGGTCTGGATGCGACGACCCCGATCGAGCGAGACCACCGAGACGCGCCCCGGATCTGCTCGATCATCTCGTGCGCGGCGAAGGTGGAGACGTAGGCGGGAAACGGAGCGGTCAGATAGGGCGCCAGCGCGAACGGATCGGGATCGACCTCGACGGACCAGAGGCCCCGGCGGATCGGTCAGTCGGCGCTCAGCGGCGGTCCCAGCAGCGACATGTCGTGCTTCTCGAAGATCGCGGCGACGGCAGCTCGGTCAGGTGCCCCATTCCGAGTCGCGGGCCCCAGCTCTTCGTAGAACCGATGCCCTCCACCGGGCGTGTACACGACGATGATCTCAGCCGGTGCATCGGTCAGGTTGACGAAGGTATGCGGAATTTCGGATGGCAGGTAGGCAAAGCCGCCCTCACCGAGCTCGAAGGTCTCCTCGCCGAT
>JAFDWF010000015.1 GCA_018268575.1 Actinomycetota bacterium | reverse complement strand
TCTCCGTGACGGGACGGAGGGATGCGACGTCTCCGTGACGAGGCCGACGAAAGACGCCACGAAGACCGTGCGATCCGCGCGGGTCCCGTCGGGAAGATGCATGGATCCGGGAGATCCTCGAGGATCCCCGCCCTGTCCGTGACGAAGAGCCCACGATCGCAGGGAAGGCGTATGCCTTCCTGCGGAGGTTCCGACCCCTCTTTTAGCGCTGAGTGAATCTGGGCCCCTATAGGGGCCCGGAACCGTGGTCACGTCTCTGTGACCGTGGAGGAGGCGTGGGACCCGTGACGTCTCCCTCACGTCACCCGCGCGGTTCCCGGCGTCTTCGTGACGGGCACGGTCCCCGACGCGGTGAGTTCGCAGTAATGGCCACTATGCGTAGGTAAGTGCGAACGCACCCCCGTGCCCGTCCGGACCCTCTGCCGTTCCTCCCAAATCTCGGCCTTCTCGGAGGCGGCCACAGCCTGCCCGGGTCGCCTCCGAGAAGGCCGGGTCCCTTCCCGCGGGTGCCAGCCGGCGAGTCAAGTCCCAGGACGTGGCGTAGGGGTTCGCCGCGATCATCGGTGAGGCGCCCGGCTGCTCAGGCCGCCCGGAGCCCTCCGCCTTCGTCCTCGTCCCGGCGTTGGCCCCGCTCCTCGAGGAGCGGGGCCAACGCCGGGCGCTCAGGTAGCGGGCGGCCCACGAAGGGCGCCGCGCCGTAGGCCCTATCCGCCGAGCAGGGTGATCGTCGTTTCGTTGCCGCCCTTCATTTCCTTGGAGACGACCGTGCCGCGGGCGCCGGCGTACTTGCCGGTGCCGCCGGTCACCACGCCTTCGGTGCCGGACTTGACGATGGTTGCGCTGGCGAAGAGCGAGCCGCCGGGGAGCGTGTAGACCCCTTCGCAGATGAAGTGGGCCTGCGGGAATGCGGCGCTGCTGATCTTCCCGACCGCCGCGGTGGCGGTGCACCGGGCCCGGAGCTTGCCGATCGTCTTGCCGCCTTCGGCCACCGGGTTGGTGATGACGATCTGGTCGCCGGGGCTGATCGAGGTCGGGAAGCCGTGTTTCTTGGGTGCCGTGGGCGCGACGTCGACGTAGGTGAAGGTCGAGCCCTTTTCGGGTTCCTGGAAGGAGATGGTGGTCGTGGTCGCCGCCGAGGCGACGGGGGCGCAGACGAGGGCGGCGGCGAGCAGGCCGAGCCCGGCGAGGATGAGGCCGCGTGTGCGGCCTGGCAAGGTCTTCAAGGATGGTCTCCGTTCATCTGGGTGGGTAGGTGGAGGGCGGGACCCCGGGAGCCTCCCAGGGTCCAAGCGTGCTGCCATCGAGAAAAGTGGGGTTTGCTGCCCGGTGCCGGGTGGGGAGGGCGGTCGAAGTGCTCGAGGGGCGCGGCCGCGACTCAGAGCACCGAGTCGAGCCAGTCGAAGGCGGCGTCCCAGAAGACGATCGGCGCCATGCCCTCGCAGTGTCCCTCGGCGCCCTCCTCCCGCTTGAAGAGGCGGAACTCCTTCGGGCAGTCGAGGTGCTCGTAGAGGACCTTGCCCTGGCCGGTCGAGACGAGGTCGGTCTCGTTGTCGGTCACCAGGGTGGGACAGGTCACCCCCGCGACGCTCTCCGCGTTGGTGTACCGGGTCAGGTCGAGGCAGTACTCGCGCACCCCCGAGATCCCGTGGGCGGCCATCCGCGGCGCCAGCAGCTCCCGCATCCGCGGGTTCTCCAGCAGGGCCTCGAAGTCGGCGTCGGCGACGGGGTCCTCGAGCCGCTCGCCCAGCGAGCCGAGCCGGCCGACGATCGCGGCGCCGATGTCGAACTGGCCCGGGTCGACGACCATCGCCGCGAGCCGCCGCTCCCCGGCCGCCCCGCGCGGCGCCAGGTAGCCGCCGAAGGAGCGCCCGAGGAGGACGATCCGACCAGCGTCGATCTCCGGCTCGGCGGCGAGCGCGTCGAACATCGACGGCACCACGTTCTCCCAGTCGGGCCGCATCGGTTCGCCGCGCTCGTAGAGCGTCGCGCCCTGGCCGGGGCCGTCGATCGCGGCGAAGGCGAACCCCCGCGCGAGCGCATGGTGCGCGGAGGCGAAGAGTTCCTCGGCGGTGCCGTCGTAGCCGCCCAGGTGGAGGATCAGCGGGAAGGGGCCAGCGCCCTCGGCCGGCAGGTGGAGGTAGCCGGGGAAGGGATCGGTGAGCGCCCGCGCCGGGTGGTCGAGCAGCCCGAGCGCTGCCCGGAACGCCTTCGTCGCCCCCGCGTAAGACTGGCGCAGCGGTGCTCCGTTGAGGTCTTCGCGGTGGAAGAAGGACGCCTGGCGGTAGTACTCGGCGGCGCGCAGGTAGCGGCCCCGCGCGGTGACCCGGTGGCCCGCGGCGAGCGCCTCGTCGGCGCGCCGCGCGAGCCGCTCGGCAAAACCCGACCAGGCGGCGAGCCAACTGCCCCGGTCGTCGGGCTCGACCTGGGCGGCGATCGCCAGGCACTCGCCGACATTGGCCATCCCCGAGTCGGCCATGCCGACGCTGCGCTGCAGTTGGCCGTCGAAGGAGGGGTCGTCGAAGAAGAGCTTCACGGGCGCCGCAGCCTATCCCGCCCGCGGATCGAGGTCGAGCGGATCCGCGCCCTGGCTCGTCAGGCTAGCGTCGCGCAGGCGAGGTAGTCGACGCCTGCCGCGAAGGGCCAGCGCCAGAGCGTGGTGGCGGCGGGGGAGATGCCGAGGTTCGCGAGGGCGGCGCGAGGGTCGCTCTCGTGCGGCCCCCCGCCGCGGGCCGCGAGGGCGAGCGCCGCGGCGGGCCCGTCGCTTGCGGCCGCGGCGAGGATGTCGGCGAGCGCCACCGGCTGCTCGTGTCCGTCCCACCAGGCGAGCGGGTCATGGACGTGGACGACGCGCGGGGCGGAGGCGTGGAGCCGTGCGAGGACCGCTTGGGTCAGCGACGGCCCGTGCGCCGCGAGCGTCGCCTCGCGCCGATCGGCATCGACCCCGAGGTCGACCAGCGCCGGATAGAGGAGCTGCGAATAGAAGAGGTCGCCGACGACGAGGTCATAGGGCGCGCCGGGGAGGGGGTCGCAGGGCGGTGGCGAGTGCCGCCGACCGGTGAGGTGGTGAAGGTCGGCCGCCTCAGGCAGCGCGGCGAGGACGACGGCGTCGGCGCCGCCGCGGGTCACGTCGTGGCCGATCACCTCCACCTTGCGCCGCTCGGCCCGCCCGAGCCGGCGCCGGGCGCCCTCGGCGGCGCGCGGGTCGATGTCGATCAGGGCCACCTCGCTCGCGCGCCGGGCGATCCGGCGGAGCGGCAGGTCGTCGCCGTTGCCGGCGCCGACGATCGCCACCCGCGCGCCGTCGTCGAGCGCCGGCGCAAGGAAGTCCCAGAGCGCGCCTCGCGCCGCCGCCCAGCGCCGTCGCCTGTCCCACCCCGCCTGCGCGTTGCGGCTCGCGTTTGCCACTCGGCTCGGGGCCCGCATCCGCAGCCGCTCGAGCTCCCGCTCGGCCCGCTGTCGATGGGCCGAAAAGCGCTCTATGTCAGCGTTTTTCGGCCCATCGACGTGGGAGCGGTCAATGGTGCGGGGCATCGAGGGGCGTGCCGGGGTCGGCGCGGACGGTCAGGTAGGACTGCCAGGTGATCCGCAGGATCACGATCGTCACCACCATCCCGATCAGCGGGTCGGCGATCTGGGCGCCGAGGGCGACGAAGATCGCGCTCGCCACCACAGCCAGGCTGACGATGCCGTCGGTGCGGGCGTGGTAGCCGTCGGCGATCAGGGCGGGGCTCGCCAGGCGGCGCCCCGCGCGCAGGCGGACGAAGGCGGCTGCCTCGTTGCCGAGGAAGCCGATCACCCCCGCTCCCGCCAGTGCCCAGAGGTGGCTCAGGGCTTGCGGGTTGATCAGGCGGTCGATCGACTCGCCGAAGGCGACGCAGGCGCTGACGAAGATCGTCGCGACGACGAAGTAGCCGGCGTACTTCTCGGCCTTGCGCGAGCGCATCAGGAAGGCGGCGCCGAGGGGCACCGCGGTGAGCGCGTCGCCGACGTTGTGGATCAGGTCGGCGAGCAGGGCGATCGAGCCACTGAGGGTGAAGACGACGATCTGCGCCGCCGCGGTCGCGCCGAGGATCAGCAGGCTGAGGAGGACGGCCTCGACACCGGCCCGCGAGCGTTTGATCGAGATATCGACCAGCCCGTGGCTGTGGCCGTGATCGCCGTCGTGGGAGTGGCCGTGGGCGTGCGGCGCCCCGTGGGAGTGCCCGTGGGCGCTCACCGCGCCACGGCCGCATCGGCTCCCCGGGCGCCGTCGGCGATCCCCAGCCGCAGGTGTTCGACATGCGACATCGCCTGCTCGAGCAGTTGGCCGACGTGATGGTCGTGCAACGAGTAGTTGACCCGCCGCCCGTCCCGCTCTCCGCTCACCAGCCCCAGGTGCCGGAGGATCCGCAACTGGTGCGAGACCGCCGAGCCGTCCATCCCGACCGCCGCGCTGATCTCGCTCACCGACGCCGGTCCCTGGTGCAGGAAGGCGAGGATCCGCAGCCGACTCGGGGTCGCCAGCGCCTGCATCGTCTCCGCCACCTGCCGTGCCACCTGCGGCTCGAGCAGCTCTGCGGGGTCCGGGGTCGCGCCGTGGCTCATGCCCTTCACGATACCTGAAGGACTGTTCAGTCTTCTCAGCTATCAGGACTGCAAAGAGCGATCCCCATCAACGGGGAGGCGTGCGGAAGGCGCCGGCCATCGCCCCCGGCGCCGGCCGGCGCCGCCCGATAACACCGCAAGCCCCGCTCGGGCGCGCCCCCCGCAGCGCGCCGACGCTCGCTACCCGGCGAGCAGTTTCTGCTTGGCGCGGTCGTACTCCGCCTCGGTGAGCGCGCCTTTCTCGACCAGTTCGTGCAGTTTGTGGAGTTCGTCCGCGGGTGAGGAGTGGGCGGCGGCGCGGATGTAGGCGTCGGCTTCGTGTTTGGCTTCGGCCTGCGCGCGCAGCGACCGTTCGCGCATGTCGGATCCGTAGACGATCAGGTAGATCAGCGCCACCAGGTAGGGGATGAAGATCAGCAAGACGATCCAGACGCCCTTCAGCCAACCCGACATCTCGTGGTTGCGGAAGAGGTCGGTGATGATCGTGAAGAGGATCCAGATCCAGACGACGAACAGGAAGATCTCGAAGACCGTGAGCAGCAGGTCCCCGAAGGTGATGTCAGCGAGCGGCAACTTGAGTCCTTTCTTTCAGGTCAGCTGCGGAGCTCGTCGAGCGAGTTGACCTCGAGGTCGAACGGCTCGTCGGCGGCGCGGCGGCGGCGGTACGGGGAGACGGTGATGCGGTGGACCTCACCGCAGGAGCATGGGACCTCGATCGGGCTGGTGTCCGAGGCGGGGTCGGTGTCGACCTTGAGGCGTTTGAGTTCCCCCGTCTCTTTGCAGCCGAAGGAGATCACCCAGCCGTAGTCGGGGCGCTCTTCGCGGCGCGGGCGGGACGGGCTCATCCGCCCATCCTGTCATGGAAGGGAGCGTCTCGGAAAGGGGTCACTGACCGAAGTCGACGACCTGGAGGTTGAGCGGCAGCTGGCCGCGGCGCGGGCCGCGCGGCGCGCCGCTCTCCTGGGCCTTCGCGCCCTGGCCGAAGAACTGGGGGAAGTCGGCCAGCGTGCCTTCGGCGACGAAGTGGGAGAAGCGGTACGGGATCCCTTCCGCGCCGAGCGGCGAGGGCCCGTCCATCAGCTGGAAGTGGAGGTGGGGCGCGTTCGAGTTGCCGGAGTTGCCGAGCAGCCCGAGCGGCTCGCCGACCTTGACCCGCTGGCCCACCGCGACCTTGACGCTGCCCGGGATCAGGTGTGCGTAGAAGGCGTAGATGCCGCCGCCGACCGCGACGACGACGTGGTTGCCGCCCGCGTCGCCGGCGTGGGGTGGTGCCAGTTCGGGCTCGATCGGCCCGTCGGGCAGGCTGTTCTCGACGCCGACCACCTTGCCCGCCGTCGACGAGAGCACTTCGTCGCCGTAGGAGGGGTAGCTGCCGAGGATGTCTTCGGGGCCGTCGGTGAGCCGCCCTTCGGGGGTCATCTGGATGAAGTCGATCGCGTAGCGCTCGCCTGCGTGGAGGGCGCCGTTGATCGCGAGGAGGCTGTGGCGGTGCACGGTGTTTTCCCCGCAGCAGCCGTTGACCACCACCCAGCCGGGGCCGCGCAGCGGCGGCGCGACGACCATCGCCTGGTGCTGCCCGACCGTGGTCGGCGCGGCCGGGAAGCGGCTCAGTTCGACCGAGCCGGGCGAGTCGGGGAAGACGACCAGTTCGTGTTCGAGCTTGCGCGGCAGCTTCGCCCCGGCGGGATAAGTCACGTCCATCAGCACTTTCGCCGTGCCGCCGGGCTGGATCGTCGTCGTCTTCTTCGTGGCCATGCCGAACGGTTCCATCAGTTCGCCCAGCTGCTTCCCGGCGACCGTCTGGACGACCTTGCCTGCCGCCTTGACGATCACCTTGCGCACGGTCACCGCGTGCGGCGGGAAGACCGAGTCGTTGGCGATCACCAGCTCGTAGGCGAGGTGTTCGCGGCCATCGCCACCGCGCACCGGTTCGGGAGCGTGCAGCACCTCCGCGCTCAGCGGCGTGAAGTTGTCCGTGGTGGCGGCGGCGCCCGCCGGCGTCGCGAGCAAAGCCAGGGCGAGCAGCGCCGCCAGACAGATCGAGATCTTTGAGCGGTGGACGATCGCGGCATCCTAGTCCGGGCTGCGGCGACGAGCCGTCGTTCTGGCCGAATGTCCACGGCCGGGTCCACGGCAACGACGCCCCCGAGGACAAGCGCGTCGTGGTGACGATCGAGCGGGCGAACGTCTTTGCGACGGGACACCGGATGAGTAGATGTGCAGCGCTCCATGGCGTGCTCCGGGGAACGCTTGAGGGATGGGGGCGTCGCTGGCGGGCGCCCGGAAGGGACGCGGGCGGGGCGGCGGGACGGCTGAAGGGACGTGGCCATGGTCTCGGGACGTGAAAGGGACCCGGCCTTTCCGGAGGCGACCCCGGCAGGGTGTGGCCGCCTCCGGAAAGGCCGGGTCACGGGGGGACGGCGGAGGGTCCTGCGCTCCGCTGTTCCTTATGCCGGGATGGTGGGCATAAGGAACAGCGGAAGGAAGATGCCACGGGGTCCGTCACGAAGACGCCGGGAGGTGCGCGGGAGACGTGAGGGAGACGTCACGGCTTCCACGCTTCCTCCACGGTTACAAACACGTGACCACGGTTCTGGGTCCCCATGGGGACCCAGATTCACTCAGCGCGAAGAGAGGGGTCTGAACCCTCGCAGGAAGGCTCACGCCTTCCCTGCGATCGTGGACCCTTCGTCACGGAGCGACCATGATCCGGCGGGGATCCCGCCGGATCATGCATCTCCCGGACGGGACCCGCGTAGATCGCACGGTCTTCGTGGCGTCTTTCGTCGGCCTCGTCACGGAGACGTCGCATCCCTCTGTCCCGTCACGGAGACGCCGGACTCCCCGGATCCCCCCGCCACGCACCCGTCCCTGCGCCAGTCCCCCGCAAGACCTCCGTCCCGGGCGTCTCGGAGGCGGCCACACCCAGCCGGGGTCGCCTCCGAGACGCCCGGGCGCAACCGTCCCCGATCGGTCCGGCCCCGTCCCTCGCGCGGGCGACAGCTCGGCCCGCCCACGACCCTCGCACCGGCCGTGGGGCACACTCGTCTAGCGTTCCCGAGGTGAAGTCGCGTCGCGCCCCACTCGCCCTCGCCCTCGCCCTCGTGCTGATGCTCGCCTTGGCGGGCGCTGGCTCCGCCGCCGCCGCGACGACGAGCCCCGCCGAGGTGGTCGGCCAGAACGCGCCGCAGCTGGTGCCGCACTCGAAGCTCCCCGGCGCCGGCGCCTTCGAGGGCCCGGTCTACAAGGTCGCCGTCGACGGGATCGAAATCGGCTACCGCCAGTTCGGCCATGGGCCAGACCTGGTCATGGTCGCCGGCGATACCGCGCCGATGAGCCTCTGGATGCCCTACCTGCTGCGGCCGCTGGCGCAGAGCTTCAGGGTGACGATCTTCGACAACCGCGGCGTCGGCTACACCACCGACGATCTCGCCCGCCCGATCACGGTGCCGCTGATGGCGCGCGACACGGGCGAACTGATCGAAGCGCTGGGGCTGGTGAAGCCGACCCTGGTCGGCTGGTCGATGGGCGGCGAGGTCGGCCTCACGCTGGCCGAGCAGGAGCCCTCGATGCTGGGCGCGCTGGTGACCACCGGCGGCGACGCGGGCAGCTCGCACACGGTGCCGCCGCCGCCCGGCCTGGTCCGCAAGCTGGCCAACCCGAAGACCGGCGACTCGGTCTTCCTCGAACTGCTCTTCCCGCCGACCGCGGCGGGCGGCGCCGCGACCGCGCGCTTCGTCCACGGCTACGAGTCGATTCCGCAGGAGAAGGTTTCGCCGCTGACGTTGAAGCGCCAGGAAGCGGCCGAGGAATCCTTCCTCCGCTACACCGGCACCTGGCGCGGGCTGCCCGGCATCACCACGCCGACGCTGCTCACCAACGGCGCTCTCGACCCCGGCGTGCCGCCGGTCAACGCCCGCCGCATGCACGCGCGGATCCCCGGCTCGGCGCTGTCGATCTACGTGGGCGCCGCCCACGGGATGCTCTTCCAGGACGCCGAACGCTTCGCCGGCCAGATCGCGAGCTTCAGCGCCCGGGCACGCTGACGCGGGCGCGCTCGAGCACGGCGCGCAGCGCCGCCGCGGTCCGTGGGTCGAACTGTGTGCCGGCGCCGCGCTCGATCTCTTCCAGGGCCCGGCCGGGTCGCATCGCGACACCGTAGGGGCGCTCGCTGGTCATCGCGTCGTAGGCGTCGCAGCAGAAGATGATCCGGGACCCGAGCGGGATCGCCTCGCCCGCCAGCCCGTCGGGATAGCCGGCGCCGTCCCAGCGCTCGTGGCTCGAGCGGACCAGGCGGGCGATCGGCACCAGGGCCGGGGCGGCGGCGATGATCCGCTCGCCGATCAGCGTGTGCTCGCGCATGAACTCCCACTCGCCCGGGTCGAGCGGCCCCGGTTTGGAGAGGATCGCGTCGGGGATCGCCATCTTGCCGACGTCGTGGAGCTCGGCGGCGCGGCGGATCTCGTCGCGTTCCTCGGCATCGACGCCGAGCTGGTCGGCGACTGCGATCGCGAGCTCGGCGACCCCGGTCAGGTGGTCGTGCAGGGACGGTTCGCTCTCGCGCAGCGCGGTGACCAGGACGTCGGTCGACTGCGCCCCGGCGGAGGCCCGTTCGCGGCTCTTGCTCGCGTACATCCGCCGGTCGGCGAGCTGCAGCGCCGCCTCGCGGGTGTGCGCCTCGCTCGGAATCAGGACGCTGCCCTGGGCGGCGGTGACGACGAAGCCGTCGCCGCGCTCGCCGAGCGAGGCGGTCGCCCCGGCGATCAGGCCGTCGACCTGGGCGACGCCGCACTCGGCGAGCAGGCAGAACTCGTCGCCGCCGAGCCGGTAGGCGCCGCCGCGCCCCTCGACGAAGGCGGCGAGCCGGCCGCCGAGCCGGCGCAGCAGCGCGTCGCCCGCCGGATGGCCGTAGGCGTCGTTGTAGGCCTTGAAGCCGTCGAGGTCGAAGACCACCATCAGGCACACCTCGCCCGGCAGGCGCCGGCGCTCGACCGCCGTGTCGAGCTCCGCCATCAACCGGCGGCGGTTGCCGAGCAGGGTCAGCGGGTCGGTCAGCGCCTCGTGGGTCGAGGCGTCGAGGCTCGCCTGGTTCTCGCAGAAGGAGAGCGCCATCCGCAGGACCACGGCGAGCAGCGTGATCAACGAGAGGGTCGCCGCCACCGGCGGCACGGGGGTGAAGCGTTCCGCCGCCTGCAGGCCGATCGCGATCAGCGCGCCGATCGCGGGGATCAGGATCTGGCGCAGGCCGGCGGCGTCGGCGGTGACGGGGGAGCGGCGGGGCGGCGCGATCCAGGCCGCGGCGGCGAGCAGCAGGGCGCCGAGTGGCCAGGCGGCGTCGAGGATCCCGCCTTCGACGTAGGTCCCGTCGGCCGATTGCAGCAGGTAGGTGCCGTCGGAGACGGCGAGCACGATCAGCCCCGCGCCGAGCACCAGCCAGCGCAGGTTGAGCCGCCAGCCGCCGAGGGCGGCGGCGGTGGCGACCAGCGCCAGCAGGGTGAGGTCGCCGATCGGGTAGGCGAGGTTGGTGGCCACCGCGGCGGCGTCGCCGGCGCGGGTGCTCGCGTCGACGATCGGGTGCAGCGCCAGTGCCGCGGCGAGCGCGGCGACGGCGGCGCCGACGATGATCCCGTCGAGCCAGCGGGCGGCGCTGAAGGCGTCGAGGCGGTGACGGAGGAGGGCGATCAGCCCGGCGTAGGCGATCGGGTAGAAGAGCAGGTAGCCGGCGTCGGCGGGGGACGGCACCGGCACCGAGCCCTGGGTCGCCAGAACGACCTCGTAATAGATTTCGCCCGCCGTCCAGACGGCCAGGGCAAGCCCCAGCAGGGCCCAGGCGAGGCGCTCCTCGCGGACCACCCGGGCACGCACGAGGCAGGACGCCGCGGCCCCCACCATCACCACGTCCGAGGCCCAATCCATGGCGGTCACATCCGATGAATCGACAATACGTAGGCGTTCCCAAAGTGCGCGCACGAAAGTTCGAGGCGCCTGGCCGAGCGGGGACGATAGGATCCCGCGGCTCCGTCCGCGTCGCCCCTAGATGATCTAGCCCCTGCCCATGCGCAGAACCACCCTCGCCATCGTCGCCGTCCTCGCCCTTGGCGTGACCTTGCTCGCGGGCTGTGGGGGCAAGCAGGGGAGCTCCTCCTCGGGCTCGACCGGCGGCTCGGAAGGCACCACCGCGAGCGCCGCCGAATGCACGCCGAAGACGATGGAAACGCACTCCGCCGGCGTGCTCACCGTCGCCACCGACAAACCCGCCTACCCGCCCTACTTCGAAGAAGGCGAACCGGCCAACGGGAAGGGCTTCGAGAGCGCCGTCGCCTACGCGATCGGCAAGCAGCTCGGCTACTCGAAAGGCGACATCAAGTGGACGGTCGAGCCCTTCGACTCCTCCTACGCGCCCGGCCCGAAGAACTTCGACTTCGACGTCAACGAGATCTCGATCACGCCGACCCGCGAAAAGGCGGTCGACTTCTCGGTGCCCTACTACTCCGCCAACCAGGCGGTCGTCGCGCTGGAAGGCTCGGCGGCGGCGAAGGCCAAATCGCTGGCCGAACTGAAGGACACCAAGATCGGCGTCCAGATCAACACCACCAGCCTCTCGACCGTGAACGAAGAAATCGAACCGTCGAGCAAACCGGAAGTCTTCAACAGCTCCGGAGACGTGGTCACGGCGCTGAAGAACGGCCAGGTCGAAGCGGTGGTGGTCGACCTGCCGACGGCCCTCTACCTGACCGCCGCCCAGGTTGAAAACGCGACCATCGTCGGCCAGTTCGGCAAGGCCGAAGGCGAAGAATGGGGCGCCCTGCTGGCCAAGGAATCGCCGCTGACGGCGTGCGTCTCGGGGGCGATCGAAGCGCTCGAAGAATCGGGCGAACTGGAAAAGATCACGCAGCGGTGGATGAGCCAGGCCGCCGAAGCGCCGCGGCTCCACTGAGCCGCACTCACGGCGGGTGACCGAGGCCGCCGCCATCACTCCCGGCGATCGCCCCAAGGGCGAGCGGCGCCGCGAACGCGAGGAAGCCAAACGCGCCAAGGCGCGCCGCAACGCGCTGATCGCGGCGCTCTCCTCGGTGATCGTGATCGGCGGCCTCGCGACGCTGGTCCTGACCAGCCCGGGCTGGCCGTCGGTCCGCGAAACGTTCTTCAGCTGGAGCGAATTCAAGAACGCCTTCCCCGAAGTCCTGAGCGGCTTCTGGCTCGACATCAAGGTCTTCATGGTGGTCGAGGTGGCGGTGCTGGTGATCGCCCTGGTGATCGCGCTGATCCGCGTCAACCGCTCACCCGGCCTCTTCCCGGTGCGCATCCTCTCGACCGTCTGGGTCGACGTCTTCCGCGGCGTGCCGACCGTGCTGCTCGTCTACCTGGTCGGCTTCGGCATCCCGGCGCTCGAACTGGAAGGGCTGCCGACCGACCCGGTGGTGCTCGGCGGCATCGCCCTGACCCTCTCCTACAGCGGCTACGTCTCCGAGGTCTACCGAGCGGGGATCAACTCGGTCCACCGCGGCCAGACCGACGCGGCGCTCTCGGTCGGCCTCACCCACGCCCAGACGATGCGCCACGTGGTCCTGCCGCAGGGGATCCGCCGCGTCGCGCCGCCGCTCTTGAACGACTTCGTCGCCCTGCAGAAGGACGTCGCGCTGATCTCGATCATCGGCCCGCAGGAGGCCTTCCGCGTCGCCCAGATCTTCCAGGGCGAAAACTTCAACTACACGCCGATCATCGCCGCGGCGATGCTCTACCTGGTGATCACGATCCCGCTGGCGCGGATCGTCGACCGCATGGGCGGGGCGGGAGGGGTGCGCTGATGGGGGCTCGCGGAGAGGGGCGCTGATGGCGGGCGGACGCGGCGGCGCGCCGGTGATCGAGGTGAGCGGGGTGACCAAGGCCTTCGGCGAGCGCGAGGTCCTGCACGGGGTCGACTTCGCCGTTGCCGAGCACGAGGCCGTCGCCCTGATCGGCGCCTCCGGCTCGGGCAAGTCGACCCTCCTGCGCTGCATCGACCTACTGGAGGAGATCGACGACGGCGACATCTTCCTCGACGGCGAGGTGATCACCGATCCCTCGGTCTCGCCGGTCGCGGTGCGGCGCAAGCTCGGCGTCGTCTTCCAGGCCTACAACCTCTTCCCCCACATGAGCGTGCTGCAGAACGTGGTGCTGGGACAGATGCGGGCGCAGAAGGCGAAGCGGCGCGAGGCCGAGGAGGAAGGCCGGGCGCTGCTCGCCCGCTTCGGCCTCGCGGGGCGCGAGGGCGACCGACCCGACGAGCTCTCCGGCGGCCAGCAGCAGCGGGTGGCGATCGCCCGCGCCTTCGCCGGCAAGCCCCGCGCCCTCCTCCTCGACGAGGTGACCAGCGCCCTCGACCCGGAGCTCGTCGGCGAGGTCCTGGAGGCGGTCCGCGACCTGAAGGCGGCAGGCATGACGATGGTGATCGCCACCCACGAGATGACCTTCGCCCGCGAGGTCGCCGACGAGGTCGCCTTCCTCCACGAAGGCCGCATAGTCGAGTCCGGGCCCCCTGCCCAGGTGCTCGGCGAACCGCGAGCCGAGGAGACCCGCAAGTTCCTGGCGCGGTTGCTGGAGGCGGGGCGGGCGTAGACCCGCGGGGTGTTGGTGCTCCGGGGGCGCCGAGGGACGGGGGCGTGGCCGGCTGGCGCCCGATCCCGAAAGGGACCCGGCCTTCTCGGAGGCGACCCGGGCAGGCTGTGGCCGCCTCCGGGAAGGCCGGGTCATGGGGGGACGGCAGAGGGTCCTACGCTCCGCTGTTCCTTATGCCGGGATGGTGGGCATGAGGAACAGCGGAGGGAGGGTGCCGCGGGGTCCGTCACGAAGACGCCGGGAACCACGCAGATGACGTGAGGGAGACGTCACGGGTTCCACGCTTCTTCCACGGTTACAAACACGTGACCACGGTTCTGGGCCCCTATAGGGGCCCGGATTCACTCAGCGCGAAGAGAGGGGTCTGAACCCTCGCAGGAAGGCATACGCCTTCCCTG
>JAFDWF010000159.1 GCA_018268575.1 Actinomycetota bacterium | reverse complement strand
GGGGCCCAGAACCGTGGTCACGTGTTCGTAACGGTGGAAGAACTGTGAAATCGGTGACGTCTCCCTCACGTCTCCCGCGTGGTTCCCGGCGTCTTCGTGACGGACCCCGCGGCACCCCGGTGTGTCCGCCGTCCCCATGACCCGGCCTTCTCGGAGGCGGCCACAGCCTGCAGGGTCGCCTCCGAGAAGGCCGGGTCCCTTACCCGGGCGCCGGCCGGCGACGGCCCCGTCCCTCAGCGCCCCGGAGCACCATCGTGGAACTACTCCCCTAGTAGTGCTCCGTTAGCTCTGGAAGGAATTCGCCCCAGGTGGACGAACCCCTCCGCCGATGGCATCCACGGAGGAGGCGACGATGGGGACGGTGTCGGGACTGAGTGCGGCGAGGCTGAAGAGGATCCGCGGCCGCCTGTCCGGGTTCGCGGAGGAGATGTTCGAGCCGATGGCGCGCAAGGACCAGCGCCGCTGGGGCGAGGTCTACCTGCGTGGCCTGATGCTCGACGGCAGGCGCAAGTCGATCGAGCCGATGGCGGCGCGCCTGGAGGACGGTGACGAGCAGTGCCTGCAGCAGTTCGTCAACCAGTCTCCGTGGGACGAGACGAAGGTCAGGAGGCGCCTGGCGATGCGGATGAGCGCGGAGATCGGCCCCGAGGCATGGATCGTCGACGACACCGGCTTCCCCAAGTTCGGCGAGAAGTCGGTGGGGGTCGCCAACCAATACTGCGGGGCGCTCGGCAAGATCGCCAACTGCCAGGTCGGGGGTCTCGGTCTCGGCCGCGACCGACGAGGCCTCATGCCCGCTCGACTGGCGCCTCTTCATGCCGAAGGAGTGGGACCAAGATCAAGAGCGCCGGGCGAAGGCCCACGTCCCCGACGACATCCGACACGTCCCGAAGTGGAAGCTCGCCCTGGAGATGGTCGACGAGCTGCGGGGCTGGGGCCTCGAGCCCCCGGTCGTGCTCGCCGACGCCGGCTACGGCGACATCACCGGCTTCAGGGCAGGCCTGGAGCAGCGCGAGCTCTCCTACGTGGTCCAGGTCAAGGGCGCGACCTCGGCCTTCCCCGAGGACGTCCGCCCCGAGCGGCCTTCCTACGCCCTGGCCGGGCGCCCGCCCAGGGCGCGCTATCGCGAGAGGCGAAGCTCGCTGCGCGATCTGGCGCTCGCCGCGGGCTCCTCCGCGACGGTCGAGGTCGTCTGGCGGGAGGGCACGCGTGGTGAGCTCCGCTCCCGCTTCCTCGCCCTGCGGGTCCGCCCCGCCAACGTCGGCCTGCGCGACCGGGCCTCACGCGAGGGCTCCGAGCTGCCGATCGCCTGGCTTCTCTGTGAGTGGCCCGAGGACGCCGAGGAACCGGTGAAGTACTGGCTCTCGAACCTTCCCGAGGACACCGCGATCGAGAAGCTCGTCGGCCTCGGAAAGATGCGGTGGCGGATCGAGCACGACTACCGCGAGCTGAAGGACGGGCTCGGCCTCGACCACTTCGAGGGCCGTACCTACCGCGGCTGGAACCACCACGTGACCCTGGTCTCCGTCGCCCACGCCTTCCTCACCCTGGAGCGCCGCCGCCGCCCTCGAGCCAGGGCGGCGGCCTGAGCCTGTTCGCGCTGCTGCGCGAGCTGCAGGCGCTCGTCTCCTGCTGGTCGGGGACATGCCCCACCTGCCGGCGCAGGCTGCCGCCCGAGACTCCCTATCTGCATCCGCCGGGATCGACCTAACGGAGCACTACTAGAGGCTGCCGCAGACCCAGGCGCTGGGACCGGAGTCGGCCCAGATTTCGGCGGCGATGCGGTCCTGTTCGGCCTTCGGGGCGTTCTGGGGTTCCCCCTTGCCGCCGTAGAGTTCCCAGGTCGAGGGGAGGATCTGGTAGGCGCCGCCGGCGCCGCTCGAAGGGTTGAGGGCGCTGTAGTTGCCGCCCGACTCGCACATCACGATGTAGGTCGGGATCGAGTACGGGCCGCCGAGCCAGCGGCCGACTTCTTCTTCGGCCGTCGCGTTCGCTTCCGCCGCGCTTTCTTCGGCTTCGCGCCGCTGGCGCGCTTCCTCCGCTCGGATCTTCTTCACGTCGGCGGTCCAGGTGGCGATGTCGCCCTTCAGCTGCGCGAGCGAGGCTTCGCGGGCGCCGCTGACCGCCGCCAGGTGCGCCGCCGAGGCGGCCGCCGCTTCGCGCACCGCGGCGATTTCGTCGCGCGCCGCCGCCACCCGTTCGTCGTAGGCCACGGCCTTGCGCCGCGCCGCCGCCACCAAGACCACCTGGCGGTGGACCGCGTCGCGCGTTTCGCCCACCCGCCGTGCCAAGGCCGTGTCGGCTTCGTTGATCTCGCGCAGGTAGGTGTCGCGGGTGACCAGTTCTTCGTAGTCGCCGGAGCCGAAGATGACGCTCGCCGGGTCCGGCACGCCGGTCTCGTAGATGTCGACCACCCGCTGGGCCAAGGCGCTCCGCGATCGTCGCAGCCGCTCCCGCTCGATCGCCAGGTGCCTGCGCGTCGCCGTCACTTCTTCGCTCAGCTGCGCCTCCCGTTCTTCGCCTTCGGCGAGGAGCCCGGAAAGGCGCTCCTCGTGCTTTTCCGCCCGGGCCGCTTCCGCTTCGGCGCCTGCCAGTTCAGCCTGGCTCGCCTGCAGCTCGCCGGCCAGCGCACTCGCTTCTTCGCGCCCGGCGGAGAGCTTCGCTTCCAAGGCGCCGCGATCGGCCGCCCGCGCCCCCGGCGCGAGCGCCAACACCGAGGCGACCAGCGCACCGAAGAGCGCCCCGGCGCAGACCAGGGCGAGGAGATCCGTTCTGACCCGAGCCGACGCCAAGGGGCATCGAGGCTAGCGTCGCGCCCGCATTTCCCCTGCTAGTTGACGATAAACGGCAACGGACGTTGCACGGCGCCGATGCGTTCGCACTTTCCCACACTGGTTGTGGGTAACTGCGAACTCATCGACTGGGGGTTAGTCGGCGTCGCGTTCGCGCAGCTGGTGAGCGAGGCGGGACTGCAGCGACCAGAGCTCGATGAAGCCCGGCGAGGCGGTCTGCGCGAAGAGCTCTTCGCCGGAGGCCGAGAAGCTCGCCAGCGAGGCGTCGTAGACGGCGTTCGGCGAGGAACGCGTCACCACCCGCACGCTGCCTTTGTAGAGACGCAGGCCGATCTCCCCCGTCACCCGCGCGTTGACCGCGCTCATGTAGGCGTCGAGGTCTTCGCGCAGCGGCTCCCACCACAGCCCCGCGTACACCAGGTAGCCCCACTTCTGGTCCATCTGGGTCTTGAACTGGTTCTGGTGGATCGTCCCCACCAGCCGCTCGAGCTCCTCGTGCGCGGGCAGCACCAGCGCCGCCGCCGGCACCTCATAGATGTCGCGCACCTTGAGGCCGACGATCCGGTCCTCGATGTGGTCGACGATCCCGCAGCCGTGCTTGATCCCCAGCTCGGCCGCCCGTTCGATCAGGTCGACCAGGCCGAGCCGCTCGCCGTCGATCGACACCGGCAGCCCCGCCTCGAAGCCGATCTTCACGATCTGCGCCTCGTCCGGCGCGTCCTCGGGCCGGCCGACCAGCTGGAAGACGTCGTCCTCGGGCGCCTGCTCGAGGTCCTCGATCCAGCGACCCTCCGAGGAGCGCCCCCAGAGGTTGTCGTCGATCGAGTACGGCGCCACCTCGGTGCCGCCCTTGACCGGGATCCCATGTTGGCGCGCATAGGCGATCTCCTCGTCGCGGCCCATCGCCCAGGAGCGCACCGGCGCGATCGTCCTCAGCTCCGGCGCCAGCGTCGCCACCGTCGCCTCGATCCGCACCTGGTCGTTGCCTTTGCCGGTGCAGCCATGGGCGATCGTGTCGCAGTTCGACTTACGCGCGTATTCGACCGCGAGCTGCGCGATCAGGGGCCGGCCGAGCGCGGTGAAGAGCGGATAGCCGTTGCCGTAGACGGCATTGGCCTTGATCGCGGGCGCGAGGAACTCGGCCGCGAACTGCTCCCGCGCGTCGACCACGTGGCACTCGACGGCGCCCAGCCGCTTCGCCTTCTCTTCGATCACCGAGTAGTCCTCGCCCGGCTGGCCGAGGTTCACGGTCAGGGTTACGACTTCGGCGTCGTAGGAGTCCTGGATCCACTTCAGCATCACGCTGGTGTCGAGGCCGCCCGAGTAGAGCAGCAGCACCCGGTCCACCTGGGACGGATCCGCCTCGTAGCTTGCCGTGGGGCGCTGCTGCGCCGGGTCAGCGCCGCTCATTCAGCTCCCACTCCGCCGCCTTCTGGTTCTTCGAAGACTTCTTCTTCCGGCGCCACTTCTTCGACCGCCCCTTCTTCGGGGACGCCTTCGAAGGTTTCTTCGCCTTCGATCCCGCCAGTTTCTTCTTCTGGCGCTTCGGTTTCTTCACCTTCAGCACCTTCGGCGCCTTCTTCGCCTTCTTCTTTTTCGCCGGTTTCTTTTTCTTTTTCTTTCGCCGGCACTTCGTGGGTGACCACCTTGGTTTCGGTGACGGTCTTCGTCCCACCGCCGCCGCAGGAGGAGACCAGCCCGATCAGCAGGCCGAAGATGATCACGCCCATGATCAGGACCACCAGGCGGAGGTTGCCTTTCGGCTGTTGGGGCGGGCGGCGACGGCGCGGCGGCTCGTCGTCGTAGTCCATAAGCCGCGTCGGATCCTCGTTCATCCGTTACCTCTACGACGTCGGGACCGAAGTCCCTTTAGATACTTCCGCCCGCTGGTCGACACTAATTCTCGGGGCCGAGGATCGCGTCGAGGATCGCATCGGTGTCGGCGATCGCGAAGCCGCTGCGCAGTCGCGCCGAGATTTCCGCCCGGCTCGAGCCGGAGACGGCCATCTGGGTCGCCAGCAGGCGCGCCCCGGCGGGGGTACCGCCGATGCCCTCGGGATCGTCGGGGTCGAGCACGGCTTCGGCGACCGGCACCGAGTCCTCGGGCGGGCCGCCGACCACGGTCAGAGACGGCGAGGACGGCTTGCGGCCGGCGGGCGGCTCGGACTCGGGGCGGCCCATCGTCGTCGGCCCTCCCCGCGCCTCGCTGCCTCCCATCTCGTCCTTCGCCCGTGCCAGCGCCCCCTGCAGCGCCTCGGCCTGGCGCACCAACGCCTCCGCCTGCGCGCCGATCTCGTCGGTCAGGTCGGCCAACCCGGCGAGGCGCGCGGCGACGATCCGCTCCGCTTCCTCGTCGGCGTCGGAGAGCCGCGTGCGGGCTTCCTCTTCGGCCTCGTCGATCACCTGCTTCGCCGCCCGCTCGGCGGCGGCGACGATCTCGGCGAGGCGCGCCGCGGTCGAGTCTTCGATCTCCCGCCGCCGGGCGGGGCCGTCAGTGCCCATGAGCCCCGGATGCTAGAAGCGATTCGCCGATCAGTCCAACCGCCCGATCGATCTGGTCCGGCTCGACCACCAGCGGCGGCAGCAGCCGCAGCGTGTCGGGAGCCGGGGCGTTGACGACGAGGCCGCGCCGCAGGAGGTCGGCGCCGATCGCGGGGGCGTCGATCCCCTCCTCCAAGGCGACGCCGACCATCAGCCCCCGCCCACGCGTCCCGACCACGCCGGGCAGCTCCTCGAGGCCGGTCCGCAGCCGTGTTCCCATCTCCCGCACCGAGCGCAGCAGCGCCGGGTCGTCCACGGTTTCGAGGACGGCAAGCGCGGCGCTGGTCGCGATCGGCCCGGCGGCGAAGGTAGAGCCATGGTCCCCGGGCTGCAGCGCCTCGGCCGCCGCCGGCCCGGTGATGCAGGCGCCGATCGGCATCCCGCCGCCGAGCGCCTTGGCGCTGGTGATCACGTCGGGCCGCACCGGCGTCTGCTCGTAGGCCCAGAGCGAGCCGGTCCGTCCGATCCCGGTCTGGATCTCGTCGAAAATCAGGAGCGCGCCGACCTCGTCACAGGCCTGGCGCGCGGCGAGCAGCGCCTCGTCGGTGGTCGGCCAGACCCCGGACTCGCCCTGGATCGGCTCGATCAGCACCGCCGCGGTGTGCGGCCCGACCGCCGCGCACAGCGCCTCGGCGTCGTTGTCGGGGACGGAGACGAAGCCGGGCAGCATCGGCCCGAGCGCCTCGTTGCGGGCCAGCTTCGGCGTCGCCGCGAGTGCCCCGTAGCTGCGCCCGTGGAACTCGCTCTCGAAACTGACGATCTCCGGCGCCGCGATCCCGCGCCCGTGAGCGTGCTTGCGCGCCACCTTGATCGCCGCCTCGTTGGCCTCGGTCCCCGAGTTGCAGAAGAAGACGCGGCCGCCGAGGCTCGACTCGGAGAGCCGCTGCGCGAGCCGGGCCATCGGCTCGGTGTAGAAGAGGTTCGAGACGTGCATCAGCCGCTCGGCCTGCTCGGTCACCGCGGCGACCACCGCCGGGTGGCAGTGACCGATCGAGCAGACCGAGATCCCGGCGAGGAAGTCAAGGTACTGGCGCCCCTCGGCGTCATACAGATAGGCCCCCTCGCCGCGGACGAAGTCGACCGCGCCCCGCTTGTAGGTGCGCATCAGGTAGCGCTCCTCGAGCTCGCGGGTCGCGGCGAGGCCGATCACCGACGGGTCGCTCGGCATCGCACTCACGGGACCACCATCGTGCCGATCCCGGCGTCGGTGAAGAGCTCCAGCAGCAGGCTGTGCGGGATGCGGCCGTCGATGATGTGGGCCGACTGGGCGCCGCCGTTGACCGCCTCGACGCAGGCGGCCAGCTTCGGCCGCATGCCGCCGCTCAGCGCCGGCAGCGCCGCCTCCACCTCCTCGACGCGCGCGCGAGATATCAGCGAGCCCTCGTCCTCGGCATCGGCGAGCCAGCCCTCGACGTCGGTGAGGAAGATCGCCTTGGTCGCCCCCAGCGCCGCCGCCACCTTGCCCGCCGCCTCGTCGGCGTTGACGTTGTAGGGCTGGCCGCTGCGGTCCGAGGCGGAGGAGGCGATCACCGGGATGTAGTCGGCGGCGATGTGGTTCAGCACGTTGACGTCGACCCGCGCGATCTGGCCGACGAAGCCGACCCGGTCGGCGTTCGGCGCCGGGGTCACCTCGAAGAGCGTCCCGTCCTCGCCGGCCAACCCGACCGCGGGCTGGCCGTGCCGGTTCAGCCGTTGGACGATTTCCGAGTTCAGCTTGCCGACCAGGACCATCTTGGCGATCTCGACCGTGTCGCCGTCGGAGACCCGCAGGCCCTCGTGGAACTGCACCTCGAGGCCGAGTTTGTCCATGTAGCGGGTGATCTCGGGGCCGCCGCCGTGGACGACGATCGGGTTCAGCCCGACGTACTTGAGCAGGACGACGTCGGCGGCGAAGGCGTCGCGCAGGGCCTCGTCGAGCATCGCCGCGCCGCCGTACTTGATCACCACCGTGCGGCCGTGGAACTCGCGGATGTAGGGCAGGGCCTCGAGCAGCGTCTGCACGCTCGCCCCCGCCGCACGCGATTGAGGTGCTCTCTCGGTCAAGTGGTGTATTCCGCGTTCAGGGTCACGTACTCGTGCCCGAGGTCGGAGAAATAGACGTGCGCCCGGGCGTCGCCCCGGCTCAGCCGCAAGCCGATGTTCGCCTCCGGGATGTCCTCGCCGAGCTCGACCGCGTCGATCGACCCGGCGCCGATCTCGTCGAGGTCGGCGCCCGCCAGCGCCGCCCCGGCGGCCTGGGCGATCCGGCCCCAGTTGGGGTCGCGGCCGTAGAGCGCGGTCTTCACCAGCGGCGAGTTGGCGATCGCGCGCGCGACCCGCTCCGCCTCCGCCTGGTCGGCGGCGCCGCTGACCTCCACCCGCCCGGCGCGCGCCGCGCCCTCGCCGTCGCGGACGATCTCCACCGCTAGCTGCAGCAGGACCGCGTCGAGCAATCCCGCGGGGAGCGGCTCGCCGGAGGCGCCGGTCGCCTGCAGGAGGACGGTGTCGTTGGTGCTCATCTGGCCGTCGACGGTGATCCGGTTGAAGGAGGCATCGACGGCGCACCGCAGCGCTGTGTTCGGGTCGTCGACGACGGCGTCGGTCTGGACGAAACAGAGCATGGTCGCCATGTTCGGCTGGATCATGCCCCCTCCCTTGGCCTGGGCGGAGAGGGTGACGCCGCCGACCTTCATCGTGCAGCGCTTCGGCCAGCGATCGGTGGTCATGATCGCCTCGGCGAAGACGGCGCCGCCGCCGGCGGAAAGGTCCTTGGCGGCCGCCTCGATCCCGGGGAGCACGGCGCTCATCGGCATCGGCACGCCGATCACGCCGGTCTCGGCGACGGCGACCTGGGCGGTCTCCAGGCCGAGCGCGTCGGCGGCCCGTTCGGACATCGCGAGCGCGTCGGCGAAGCCCTTCTCGCCGGTCTCGGCGTTGGCGTTGCCGGAGTTGATCACCACGGCGCGGACGTGGGGCTGGTCGACGATCTCGCGACAGACCCGGATCGGCGCCGCGGCGGAGGCGTTGCGGGTGAGGACGAGGGCCGAGCTGACGTCCGCGGCATCGCAGACCAGCAGGCCGACGTCGGTCTTGCCGCCGCCCTTCAGCCCGACATGGACGCCGCCCGCCCGGAAGCCGGGCGCGAGCTGCGCCGGGTCGAGCTCCTCGACCCCGGCGGGGGCGTCGACCCAGCGGCTGCGGAAGAAGCCCGCGCTCATCGGAGGCCTTCCGTCTCGTCGAGGCCGAGCATCAGGTTCAGGTTCTGGATCCCCTGACCCGAGGCGCCCTTCCAGATGTTGTCGATCGCCGAGAAGGCCATCACCCTCCCCCGCTCCTCCACGGTCACGTAGACGTGGCACTCGTTGGTGTCGCGGAGCGCGCGCAGGTTGGGCGGGCCGTCGAGCAGGTGGACGAACGGCTCGTCCGCGTAGCGCTCCTCGTAGAGGGTGACGATCGCCTCGCGCGAGGTCGGCTCGGCCAGCGTCGCGAAGCAGGTTGCCAGCTCACCCTGGTCGAGCGGCAGGAGGTGCGGGACGAAGGTGACCGCCGCCGGGCTGCCGAGCGCCGCCAGCTCCTGCTCGATCTCCGGCCGGTGCCGGTGCCCCTCGGTCTTGTAGGGAAAGGCGTTCTCGGTCATCGCCGAGTAGTGGACGAGGTCGTCGCTCGAGCGACCGTAGCCCGAGGTCCCCTGCATCGCGGCGACGAAGACCTCGCCGAGCAGGCCCTTTTCGGCCAGCGGCGCGAGCGCGAGCACGCTCGCGGTCGGATAGCAGCCGGGCGTCGCGACGAGGTCGGCGCCGCGCAGCTCCTCCCGGTACATCTCGGTGAGCCCGTAGACGCCGGTCCCGAACAGGTCGGGGGCGCCGTGCTCGCCGTACCAGCGCTCGTAGGTGTCCATGTCGCGGAGGCGGAAGTCGGCGGAGAGGTCGACCACCTTGATTCCGGCAGCCCGCAGCGCCGCGTCGGTCGGCGCCGCCGCCCCGTGCGGGTAGGCGACGATGGCCGCGTCGATCCCCAGCGAGCCGATCTCCTCGAGGTCCAGCTCGGCGAGCGTGACCGGCACCCGGTAGCGCGGGTAGAGCTGGTCGATCCGCTTGCCGGCGTCGGAGCGCGAGGTCGCGGCGACCAGCTCCAGCCGCGGGTGCTCCCAGACGATCTTCGCCGCCAGCGCACCGGTGAACCCGTTCGCCCCGGCGACCAGCACCCGCGCCGCGGGGGCGCCGTCGAGCGGCTGCGTCGCGTCGCTATTCATGTCTCGCCTCCGTGGTCCTCGCCACCGGCGCCCCGAATCACCGCGCCGAGCGCCTCGAGGCCGGTGGCGATCGCCGCCCGCAGCGCGCTGACCTCCTCGTCGGCCAGCGTCCGGTCGGGCGCACCGAACTCGAGCCGCAGCGCCAGGCTCACCTTGCCCTCGCCCACCTGCGTGCCCTCGTAGCGGTCGAACAACTCGACCCGCTGCAGCAGGTCGCCGCCGCCCGCCGTGACCGCATCGCGGACCTGGGCGTAGGACACGTCGACCGGCGCGACGATCGCGAGGTCCTGCCGGATCACCGGGAAGGTGGTGACGTCCTCGAACTCCTCCTCGCCCAGGGTCGCGGCGGCGAGCAGCGGCGCGGCGTCGATTTCGAAGCCGACCGCGGCTGGGAGGTCCCAGGTCCGGCAGACCAGCGGGTGGACCTCGCCGAGCCAGCCGAGCGGGGCGCCGCCGACCGACACCGCGGCGCTCCGACCCGGATGCAGGAACGGCTCCACCGCGGGCTCGAAGGCAAGCGGCGGACAACCGAGCCCGGCGGCGAGCGCCTCGAGCACTCCCTTCAGCGCGAAGAAGTCGGCCGGCTCGCCACCGCCCCGCCAGGAGCGCGGCGCAGGCGGCCCCACCGCGAGCGCGCCGTAGCGGTGCGGCTCGGTGACCGGCGCGGGGGTGTTGCCGGGGAAGTCGCCCGCCAGCGGTCCGCCGCTCTCGGGCGGTGCACCGCGCAGGTAGACGGCGCCCGCCTCGAACAGCGCCACCGCCTCGCGCCCCCGCGCCAGGTTGCGGGCGGCGACGTCGAGCAGCGAGCCGAGCAGGGTCGTCCGCATCGCCGCGCCCTCGTCGGAGAGCGGGTTGGCGACCAGGATCGGGTCGGCGCGCTCGTCCGGCTCCTCGATCCGCAGGCGCCCGGCTTGGCCGGGATCGGTGAAGCTCCAGCCGACGACCTGGTCGAAGCCCAGGTCGCGCAGCTCGTCCTCGGCCCGGCGCCGCAGCCGCTGGGTGCGGTTCAGCCGGCCGACCTTGCCCTCGCCCACGTTCGGCAGCGTCGCCGCGAGGTTGCGGTCGAAGCCGTGCAGGCGGCCGACCTCCTCGATCAGGTCGATCTCCCTGGTCACGTCGTAGTAGCGGTCGGCCGGGACGGTCACCGCGAGATCCGCGCCCGCGACCTCGACCCCGAAGCCGAGCCGCTCCAGGTAACCGACCTGATCGCCCTGCGCGATCTCCATGCCGAGGATCGCGGTCACCCGGGCGCCGCGCAGCCGCAACGTCCGTGCCGACGGCTCGGGGGCGGCGACGTCGATCGTCCCCGGCACCAGCGTCGCGCCGCAGAGCTCGACCATCAGCTTGCAGGCGATCGCCTGCGCGCGCAGCGTCAGGTCCGGGTGGAGCTGCTTCTCGAACCGCGCCGAGGCCTCCGAGCGCAGCCCCAGCTTGCGCGAGGTCTGCAGGATGTTCGATCCGTTCCAGTTCGCCGCCTCGAGCAGGACCTCGGTGGTCTGGTCGGAGACCTCGGAGACCTGGCCGCCCATCAGCCCGGCGATCCCGCTCGGCTGGTCGCGGTCGCAGACGAGGACCACCTCCGGGTCGAGCTCCCGCTCGGTCCCGTCGAGGGTAGTCATCCTCTCTCCCGCGCGGGCGGTGCGGACGATCAGCTCGCCGCCGGGGACCTCGTCGAGGTCGTAGGCGTGCAGGGGCTGGGCAGTCAGCAGCATCACGTAGTTGGTGATGTCGACCACGTTTGAGATCGGCCGCTGGCCGGCCGCCGCCAGCCGCTCCTGCAGCCACAGCGGCGAGGGGCCGATCTTCACGCCTTTGAGCACCCGGACGGTGAAGCGCGGACAGAGGTCGGGGACCTCGACCGTCACCTTGGCGTAGTCCTCGACGCTCCCCTCGCCCTTGGCGGGCGCGTCCTGCGCCCACGGTTCGGCTCCGAGCGGCGCCGCGGTGACCGCGTGCACCTCGCGGGCGACGCCGAAAACGCCGAAGCAGTCGCTGCGGTTCGGAGTCACCTCGATCTCGAAGACCGGCTCGGCCAGCGGGATCACCTGGGACAGCGGCGTGCCCACGGCGAGCGCGTCGTCGAGCACCAGCGTCCCCTCGTGGTCGTCGCCGATCTCGAGCTCGTCGGCGGCGAGGATCATCCCTTCCGAGGCGACCCCGCGAAGCTTGGCCTTGCGCAGCTTCTCGCCGCCCGGCATCCGCGCCCCGGGGAGCGCCACGGCGACGGTCTGGCCGGCGGCGACGTTGGGGGCGCCGCAGACGATCGTGCGCGGGCCGCCGTCGCCGACCTCGACCGTGCAGACGCGCAGCCGGTCGGCGTCGGGGTGCTGGACCGCCTCGGTGACCTTGCCGACGACGAAGTTGTCGGGCCGCGGCGGGCCGACGACCTCGACCCGCTCGACCTCGGTGCCGGTCATCACCAGCCGCTCGGCCAGCTCCTCGGCGGGCAGCTCGGGATCGCAGTACTCGCGCAGCCAGCTGTACGGGACCCTCATGCGGTCCTCCTCGTCAACCGGGAGGTCATGAGAACTGCTCCAGCATCCGCACGTCGTTGTCGAAGAAGCGCCGCAGGTCGGGGATCGAGTGGCGCAGCATCGCCACCCGCTCGATGCCGAGGCCGAAGGCGAAGCCTTGGACCTGCTCCGGGTCGTAGCCGTTCTCCTTGACGAAGCCGAGCACGTTCGGGTCGACCATCCCGGCGCCGAGGATCTCGATCCAACCCTGGCCCTTGCAGAGGTTGCAGCGCCCGCCGTCGGGCAGCACGCCGGTGCCCTCGCACTGGAAGCAGGAGACGTCGACCTCGACGCTCGGCTCGGTGAAAGGGAAGTAATGGGGCCGCAGGCGGACCTCTCGCGTGTCGCCGAAGAGGGCGCGCGAGAGCGCCAGCAGGGTGCCCCGCAGGTCGGCCAAGGTCAGGCCCTCGGCGATCGCCAGCCCCTCCATCTGGTGGAACATCGGCGAGTGGGTGGCGTCGGAATCGCGCCGGTAGACCTTGCCGGGGATGACGATGAAGATCGGCGGCCGCTGCGTCTCCATCGCCCGCACCTGCATCGGCGAGGTGTGGGTGCGCAGCAGCACGTCGGGGTGCGACTGGACGTAGAAGGTGTCCTGCAGCATCCGCGCGGGATGGCCCTCGGGGTGGTTGAGGGCGGTGAAGTTGTAGTAGTCGTGCTCGATCTCGGGGCCTTCGGCGACCTCGTAGCCGAGCCCGACCATGATGTCCTCGATCAGCCGCGTGGTGCGGGCGATCAGGTGCTGGTGGCCGAGCGGCCGCGGCGGCGCGCCGGGCATCGTCACGTCGACCCGATCGGCGACCAGCTTCGCGTCGAGCTCGGCCGCGTCGAGCCGCTCGGCGGAAGCCGCGATCAGCGCCTCGAGCTCCTTGCGAGCCTTGTTGGCGGCGCCGCCGACGGGCCCGCGCTCCTCCGGCGGCAGGTCGGCGATCCCGCGCAGGATCTGGGTCAGCTCGGCTTTGCGGCCCAGATATCTGACCCGCAGCTCCTCCAGCGCGGCGCTCGAGGAGGCGGCGGTGATCGCCTCCGTGGCGGCGACCCGGATCTTCTCGATCTGCTCAAGCACCTGTGGCCGCCTCGCTCATCCGCGCGCACGCTACAGCCGCGGCGGCGGCGACGTTCAATGACTCCGCCCCTCCGTGCAGGGGGATCGTCACCTTGGCGTCGCAGGCGGCCACCACCTCGGGCCGCAATCCCTCCCGCTCGGCGCCGAGGCAAACGGTTCCTGCGCCGCCCAGCGCGACGCCAAGCGGGTCGCCACCGTGGGCGACCAGGGCGACCCGCGGGCGCGGGGTCGCCTCCACCTCGGAGGCCTCTGCGGGCGGGCGGGCAAAGAGGGATCCCATGCTGGCCCGGGTCGCCTTCGGTCCGTAGGGGTCGGCACAGCCGGGGCCGAGGGCCACCGTCGCGTCAAGCAGGCCGTGAGCGGTGCGAATGATCGTGCCGACGTTGCCGGGATCTCCGACCGCGTCCAGATAGACGCAGGGCGCCTGCGGAGCAACCGAGTCCGGCCGCCGCCAGACCGCGATCACGCGGGTGCCGGAGCCGAGCGAGGAGACCGAGGCGAGCAGGTCCGGCGCGACCTCGTCCAAGCTGGTGAGTTCGCACTTGGCCACAACTGTTGTGGACAACTGCGAACGCGCGCCCGCGACCAGGACGAACCGCGGCTGCGCCCCCGCGGCGAGCCCCGCCGCGAGCAGGTCCTCGCCCTCGGTCGCGAAGAGGCCCTCGCGCTCGCGGTGCTTGCGCTCGCCCAGCTTCCGCACCAGCTTCAGCTTCTCGTTGTCCTTGGATTCGATCGTCATCGGCGTGAATTTGGCGTGTGTTCTTTCGGCTCAGCCCACTTCAACCCCTCCTGAAACGCAAAACGGGCCGCTTATGCGGCCCGCCCGGAAGAGTCAGAAGTGTCGGTCTGCGCTCAGGCGGCCGCACCCTCCCGGGCTATCTCCACGAATCGGCGGAACCCCTCCGGGTCCGAAACGGCGATCTCGGCCAGCATCTTGCGGTTCACCTCGACCTCGGCCTGACTGAGGCCGTGCATCAGTTCGGAGTAGCTCATGCCCTCCTGCCGCGCGGCGGCGTTGATGCGGGTGATCCAAAGGCGGCGGAAGGTCCGCTTCTTGTTGCGCCGGTCGCGGTAGGCGTACATGCCCGACCGCTGCACCTGCTCTTTGGCGAACCGATAGGAAGAATGCTTGCGCCCGAAGTAGCCCTTCGCTTCCTTCAGCACCTTGCGGCGCTTCTTGCGCGCGTGGACGCTGCGCTTGACCCGGCTCACTTGCCGCCTCCGAGGAGCTTCCGCACGTTCGGGACATCGACTTTCGCGATCTCCGCGGGCCGCGCCATGGCGCGCTTACGCTTCGGCGACTTTTTCTCGAGGATGTGGCTCGAGTACGCGTGCCGACCCCGGATCTTGCCGGTGGCCGACTTCTTGAAGCGCTTCTTGGCGCCCGAATGGGTTTTCATCTTCGGCATACGGGCTCGACATTGAAGCAGAAGCGAGCGGCCGGGTAGGGTCACGCCGCGATGCGCATCCTCTACGTCGTCGGCACCCGCCCCAACTTCGTCAAGACGGCGCCGGTCATCGCGGCCATGCGAGCGCGCCTGCCGGAGGGCCGCCACGCGATCGTCCACACCGGCCAACACTACGACCGGCTGATGTCGGAGGTCTTCCTCGAGGAGCTCGGCGTCCCCGCCCCCGACTTCATGCTCGAGGTCGGCTCCGGCAGCCATGCCCAGCAGACCGCCCGCACGATGGAGCGGCTCGAGCCGGTGATCGAGCAGGAGAAGCCCGACCTCCTGGTCGTCCCGGGCGACGTCAACTCGACCCTCGCCGCCGTGCTCACCGCGGTGAAGATGGATGTCGCCGTGGCCCACGTCGAGTCGGGCCTGCGCAGCTTCGACCTGACGATGCCCGAGGAGGTCAACCGGATCGTCGCCGACCGCTTCGGCTCCCACCTCTTCCTCCACTCCGAGGAGGCGATGAGCAACCTGCGCGCCGAAGGGATCGGCCCGGAACGGATGCACTTCGTCGGCAACACGATGATCGACACGCTGGTCGCGCTGGAGGAGCGGATCGCGGCGGCCGAAGCGGCGGCCAGGCTCGACCTCTCCCCCGGCTCCTACCTGCTGGTCACGCTCCACCGACCGGCCCTCGTCGACGGCCCGCTGCTCGCCGAGACCGTCGCCCAGCTCTCCCACCTCGCCCGCCAGATGCCGGTCGTCTTCCCGGTCCACCCGCGGACGCGGAAGATGATGAAGGCACTCGACGACTGGACCGAGCCGGAGGGGCTGCTGCTGATCGAGCCGCTCGGCTACCTCGACTTCCTCTCGCTCGAGACCGACGCCCGCGCCGTCCTCACCGACTCGGGCGGCATCCAGGAGGAGGCGACCTACCTCGGCATCCCCTGCTTCACCCTGCGCGCCAACACCGAGCGGCCGGTGACCGTGCAGCACGGCACCAACACGCTGCTCGGCCTCGACCCGGCCGCGATCGCCGAGATCCCCGCCGCCCTCGCCGAGCGCCCCGCCGACCGCCCCGAGCCGCCGCCGCTCTGGGACGGCCACGCATCCGAGAGGATCGCCGACATCCTGGCCCCGCCGGATCCCGAGCTGCTGAGCGCTTAGGTCGAGGGAAGGGTTCGGGCCGGAGGTGGTTTCAGGCCTGACCGATCAGAGCTCAGGCGTCCCGGCCTTTTCGGAGGCAGCCCTGGCAGGCTGTGGCCGCCTCCGAAAAGGCCGGGTGATGAGGAGACGGCAGAGGGTCCGGGCGAGCGCCGGGATCGTCGAGGGAGGCGCGCCGGGGGACGGTTCCTCATCGCTCAGATCCTCCCTCGTAAACCTGGGCACACCAGGGTGTGCCCAGGTTTACGAGGGAGCTCTTGAGCATTGTGGACCGATGGCGGATCGCACGTCTCCGTGACGAGGCCGAGGAGAGACGCCACGAGGACCGTGCGATCTGCGCGGGTCCCGTCGGGAAGATGCATGATCCGGCGGGATCCCCGCCGGATCATGGTCGCTCCGTGACGAAAGACCCACGATCGCAGGGAAGGCGTATGCCTTCACGGGGAGTTTCAAGGCCCTCTTTTCGCGCTGAGTGAATTCTCCACGCCATACGGTGGAGAACTCACCCGGCGCGTCCTGGACCGTGGAGGAGGCGTGGGACCCGTGACGTCTCCCTCACGTCACCCGCG
>JAFDWF010000158.1 GCA_018268575.1 Actinomycetota bacterium | reverse complement strand
GTGCGCGGATGGCGAGCGCCGGACCAAGCGGGGCAAGGACGCAGGCCGGCCGAATAGCAGCGCTATTCGGCCGGCCGAGGACGCCGCACCGCGCAGTGTGTCCGCCGCCGCCAGACGTGTGCGGGCATTCTGAAAGGGGCTCTTAGGACCCGTCCTAAGAGCGGCTCTTAGGACAGGCCCTAGCGGCCGAGGGGGAATTCCCCGGTCGTGGGCTCCGGCTGACGGATTCCCTCCATCGCCCTGAGCGGGACGCCCGTGTGGCTCAGGAAGTAGGCGTCGGCGAGAATGTCCCGTCGATCGCCACCGCGAAATTCGTTGCGTCGAAATTCGCGGTATTCGTTGAAATCTCTGCCACTTCCGAACAGGGCGTTCAAGGCCTTCTTCATGGTTTTCCTTTGGTCAGGCGGGAGCGTCGAGGCCCCGCCGCTTCGGTGCCGCGCGCCTAGGCGGCGGCGAGCTGCAGTTCGCCGGTCTCGGCCCGGGGCCGGATCTCCTCGACGTTCTGGGCCGGAGCGGCTCCGCGCGAGAGGAGGTAGAGCTCGGTGACGGCGTCCCGATGGCTGAGGCCGTGGCGGGTGTTGGCCGGCTTGCCGTCCTCGTAGTAGGTGATGCTCCAGGTCTTCTCCATGTTGCTTCTCTTCCGTGTTGCTTACGACTTGTATACAAGTATCGGCGACGAGCGAACAGGCGTTTGTGACCGCGCTCACTCGGTGACGGCTGTCACATCCGCCGGATAGATAACTTTCAGTCGATGCTTGCCGCCCGCGCCCTCACCGCCTCGATCGAGGACCCGCTCTCGGCGCTCGAGGTGGGCGAGGTCGGGGAGCCGAACGTGCCCGAGGGCTGGGCCCTGGTCGACGTCAAGGCGACCTCGCTGAACCACCACGACGTCTGGTCGCTGCGCGGGATCGGCCTGCCGGAAGAGCGGCTGCCGATGATCCTCGGCTGCGACGCGGCCGGGATCGACGCAGGCGGCAACGAGGTGATCGTCCACGCGGTGATCGGCGACCCCGAGTTCCCCGGCGGCGAAATCATCGACCCGCGCCGGACCCTGCTCTCCGAGCTCCACCCCGGCACGCTCGCCGAGCGAGTCGCGGTGCCGCGCCGCAACCTGGTGGCGAAGCCGGCGGGCCTCAGCTTCGCGGAAGCCTGCTGCCTGCCGACCGCCTGGCTCACCGCCTACCGGATGCTGTTCGACCGCTCCGGGCTGAAGCCGGGCCAGACGGTGCTGGTCCAGGGCGCCGGCGGCGGCGTCGCCAGCGCCGCGATCGAGCTCGGCCGGGCGGGCGGCTTCCGCGTCTGGGCGACCAGCCGCGAGGAGCGCAAGCGCGAGTTCGCGCTGGAGTGCGGCGCCCACGCCGTCTTCGAGTCGGGGGCGCGGCTGCCGGAGAAAGTCGACGTCGTGATCGAGACGGTCGGCAAGGCGACCTGGGGACACTCGCTGCGCTCGCTGAAGCCGGGCGGGCGGATCGTCGTCGCCGGCGCCACCAGCGGCCCCGACCCATCGGCCGAACTGAACCGGGTCTTCTTCAAAGAGCTCGAGGTGGTCGGCTCGACGATGGGCACGCTGGAGGAGCTGGGGCGGCTGGTCTCGCTGGTCGACCTGAGCGGGATCCGCCCGCGGATCGACAGGGAGCTGCCGCTGAGCGACGTCGCCGAGGGCCTGCGGGCGCTGGCCGAGGGTGATGTGCTCGGCAAGATCGTGATCAAACCTTAGTCCTGGGGGTAGTGGGGCATGATGAATCCGATCCGCAGGTCCGCTCTCGTCCTCGCTCTCGCGGCGCTGCTCGCCGCCTCCGCCCTCCTCCCCGCCGGCGCGGGCGCCGCCAGCGGCCGCACCGTCGCCGTCACCGCCTCGGCCACGGTCAAGGTGCCGAACGACACCGCCACGATCGGCCTCGGCGTGAAGCGCGAACGCAAGTCGCGCGCCGCCGCGCTGCAGGCGACTGCCGCCGGCCTGCGCAAGGTGATCGCCGCGGCGAAGGCCTTCCCCGGCGTCGGCGAAGGCGACGTGCGCACCGGCCGCATCGACGTGCGCGCGGTGAAGCAGGGCAAGGCCACCGTCTACCGGGCCACCGAGGGGATCAGCGTCACCCTGCACCAACCGGCGAAGGCCGGCGAACTGATCTCCGCGGGCCTCGCCGCCGGGGCGACCGGGGTGAGCGGCCCGAGCTTCAGCGTCGGCAACGAAGAAGAAGCGTTCGCCAAGGTGCTCGCCGCGGCCTTCGACAAGGCCAAGGAACGGGCGACGGTGCTGGCGACCCAGGCGGGCGCGCACCTCGGCGCCGCGATCACGATCGAAGAAGGCGAAGGCGCCGAACTCATCGGCCCGCACAGCTTCGAGGCGAGCTCCGAAGGCGGCGCCGCCAAGGGCGCGCCGACCCCGCCGACCAAGCCCGGCACCTCGAAGGTCAAGGCGACGGTCCACGTCGTCTTCGAACTGACCTGACGATCGCCCGCAAACGCGCTCCGCTGTTCCTTATGGTGATAAGGAACAGCTAACCGAGGGGCGGGCGGCGGAGGGTGCCGACGACGTCGTAGAGGTCGGCGTCGAGCAGGTCCTCGCGGCGCGACTCCCAGGCGAGGCCGGCGGCCTCGAGCACCGCGAGCTCCGCCGGCGTCACCGGCCAGGGCCGCGTCTCGCCGCGGGCGTGGGCGTCGCGGGCGAGGGCGAAGAGCCAGAGCCGGCCGCCGGGCGCGACGGTGCCCGCTATCGCCCGCGCGGCCGCCGCCCGCTCCTCGATCGGCAGCGATTGGAGGGTGCGGATCTCGACCACCAGGTCGAAGCGCTCGCGCCAGCCCGCGGGCAGCTCGAAGAGGTCGGCGACGCGGTACTCGACGGTGCTCTCCGGGAAGCGCTCGTGGGTGCGCTCGATCGCCGTCGGCGCGAGGTCGAAAGCGCTCACGGCGAAGCCCCGGCGCGCCAGCTCCTCGGCGTCGTCGCCGTAGCCGCTGCCGACCACCAGCGCCGCCCCGCTCACCGCGGTGCCCGCGCCGTCCAGCCACTCGACCAAGAGCGGGAACGGCTTCAGGTTCGCCCACGGCACCGCGGTGAGGTCGTCCCCCGCCGCCGCGTACATCTCCTCGAAGCTCCTCATCCGCTCCATGCCGCCACGATAGGGGCAGCGCTCGTCCGCGGGCCTATTCGGCGGCGATGGCGCCGCCGGTGACCCGGCAGACGTCACTGTCTCCGGCCACGAAGATGGCGACCGGGATCGAGATCGTGCGGGACGAGTCGCGGTAGACGAGCGTCATGAAGCCGTTGATCGATCCGGGGTCTTCGGAGTAGATCTTCTGCACTTCCGTTGGCCCCGTGGGTTCGAGCAGGACGTTGCCGACCTTCACGCTGCTGCCGATCACCAGCGAGTAGTCGATGCTCGAGCCGGCCGGGCCGGTGGCGCGGAGCTCGAGGAAGGTATGGGTCCCACCCAGCTCGGAATCGAAGCAGACCGCGCCCAGGGTCAAGGGTCCCAGAGCCAGGACCGTCCTCGGCGATCCCGCCGGTTCGCTTTCCCAGTGGGCTTCGTAGGAGATCCGCGGGACACGGCCGGCGGGCAGGAACGAGGCGGACGGGAGCCCGTCGAGCGTTGCCGCATCGCCCGCGCGGCCGGCGGTGTCGGCGCTCGTCGCGTGGTCGGCCGAGCCGGCGCTCGCGGCCCGGGTCGCCGAGTCGGCGCTGGTCGCGTGGGACGCGGTCGTCGCCGAGCCCGCCGTCGCCGCGCTCGGGACCTGG
>JAFDWF010000157.1 GCA_018268575.1 Actinomycetota bacterium | reverse complement strand
TCTGGGTGGAGATCGCGACGATCGGCCGGGTCTGCGTTTCGCGCCAGCGTTCGAAGGCCTTGTTGACGCTGTTCCCCCAGCCGAGGAAGGTCTCCATCAGGGCGGGGTGCTTGCCGGTCAGTTCGGCAAAGGAGTTGAACTCTTCGGTCGAGCCGCGGTCGGAGACGCCGAGCAGGATGTCGGGCTTCGGCGGCACCAGCGACATCGCCGCGCCCGCCGGGGCGGCGAGCACCAGCGCCAAGGCCGTGGCGAGGGCGGCGAGCCAGGCGCAGCGCCGCGGTCCGGCCGCACCGGCGCGGCGGGAGCGGCAGGGGCGGGCGCGGCGCTCCGGGCCGGCCGTGCGGGCCATCCGCGGGCGGGACGCGGGCTCCGCGCCGCTCGTCTGATCAGGCCGCGGCGAGCACATCACGCATCCTTCGCGGCTCGATCCCCAAGGCCTGCGCGTCGGCGGTCCCTCGGCCGCTGACCATCGCCACCTCCATCAGCTCGGCCTCCTCCCAGGTGGCGAAGACCGCCTCGCCGAAGATCGCGCGCAGCCCGACCAGGCTCGCCTTGATCAGCGGCAGCGGCACGTGGACGAGCTCCCGCGGCCGCCCGGCGATGCGGCTCACCAGGTCCGACATCTCGTCGTAGGTGAGGGTCTCCGGCCCGGCGAGCTCGTAGCGCGGGCGCAGTCGCTCCTCCCCGAGCGCGGCGACGACGCACTCGGCCACGTCCCGCGCCCAGATCGGCTGGAAGGCCGCGCGGCCCTCCCCCGACACCGGCAGCACCGGCAGGAAGGAGAAGCGGCGCAGCAGCGTGACCCAGGGGTCGCTGCGGTCGTAGACGATCGAGGGGGCGAAGACGCTCGTCTCCAGCGGCGAGGTCTCGACCGCGCGCTCCGCCACCCACTTGGCGCGGAAGAAGCGGGTGCGCTGCGCCGCCCCGGCGTCGAGGGCGCTGAAGAAGACGAAGCGGCGCACTCCGGCGCCCTCGGCCGCCTGCAGCAGGCGCACGGTGGCGAGGCCGTTCAGCTCCTCGAGCCGGCGCGGCGGCTGGTCGCGGATCGTCGCCGCCAGGTGGACGACGGTGTCGACGCCGCGCAGCGACTGGCGCAGGGTGTGGGGATCGGCGAGGTCGGCGAGGCCGCCGAGCGCGATCTGCACGTCGACCCGGCGGGCGCCGAGGCGGCGCGGATCGCGGACCAGGCAGCGGACGTCCTCGCCGCGCTCCAGGAGCAGCGGCAGCAGCCGCGAGCCGATCGCGCCGGTCGCCCCGGTCAGCAGCAGCACCGCGTCCCCGCCTGTTCCTTGCCTGCCATCGCCGCCCCGAAGCCTAGTGGCGCCGCGCGCCGGCTTTGACGACGGTCCGTGCTCATCGACGCGCGCCCCGCGCCCGGCGACGGACTTCCTGCCCGGCAACCTTGCAGGAGACACCGTCGCCGTCGCATATCTCTAAAATGGCGCTTCGCTCTTTGCAGGGGCCGCCCGGCGCCTGTCGGGCAACACCGACAACCACCTAGGAGACTTCCCGTATGAGCTATGTGATTGCCGAGCCTTGCATCGGTCAGAAGGACAACTCGTGCGTCGAGGTTTGTCCCGTCGACTGCATCCATCCGACGCCCGACGAGGCCGACTACGACTCGGTCGAGCAGCTGTTCATCGACCCGGACGAGTGCATCGACTGCGACGCCTGTGTCGAGGCCTGCCCGGTCGACGCCTGCTTCGCCGAGGACCAGCTTCCCGCCGAGTGGGCGAAATACGCGGAGATCAACGCGAACTACTTCAAGAAAGCGTCCTAATCCCGGCCTGCGCGGCGATCGGCGAAAAAGGGCCGCCCTGGGGCGGCCCTTTTTCATGCCTGCGCCGGGGGCGACGCGCTCAGTAGCCGACCGGGTGGCGGACCACATAGCGGCCCGTCGCCGCGGCGGCGACGGTGGGGTGCCAGCGCGGCCCCGAGCCGCTGGTGTCCCCGGCGGTGTCGAACCGCAGCCCGGCGACGACCATGTAGGCGTGCGAGGGGTTGGCGTAGATCGAGATCCAGCGCCCCGGGCCAGCTTCGCCGAACATTTCGAAGGAGCCCGAGGTGAGCGGGGAGGTCAGCATCCTGCCCCCGTGCAGCGCGTAGGAGACGGCGCCCGAGCAGTCGTAGCCGGTGTCCTGCCAGCGACGGTGCCCGCCGCCCCAGATGTAGGGGGTGGTGCGGATGTGGTTCGCCGCGGCGATCACCCGCTTGACCATCGCCGGTGCGCCCGCCGGGGCGATCGCCCGGGTGCCGACCAGGCGCGCCCTTTCGACCGGGCCGGTTTCGGATTCGCCTTCGATTTCGCCCGGTTCCGTTTCGACGGGCGCTTCGGTCGATTCAGGGATTTCGGCTTCGAGCCCGGAACGCGCGCTCACTCCGCCAGGGAGAGACTTCTTCGCCGACGCGGGCGCGGCGACCAAGAGGGTCGCGGCAAGCGCCGCCACGGCGGCTATCAGGAGCGCTGCTATGGGACTGCGGCGGGCGGCGCCTCTGGCCACCCCGGGGGCAAACGGCATTCACTACCTCCTTCGGATGCCGGCGGGGTTAGCTGTCGGGCTGGCGCTGAAGGAGCCTGCGCTCCCACCTCAGACGGGTGGGTTCGCCCCAAAATCTTGGTTCCCCCGCTCCCGGCCTTCCTTGGGCCGGGATTAGGCATTTATTTGTAAGCGCTAACGCGCAGCCGACAGCATAGTTGCGGTCGCGGCGCCGTGATTTGTGGAAAGGGCGTGCGGAGTGGGTTGGGGCGGCGCCGAGCGGGTCAGCGCGCGCGGGGCGGCCTCAGGGTGCGATCGACAGGCGACAGGGCGCGACGATTCGCCGCCGCGCCCGTCCCTACCTCAGGCTCAGGCGCCCGGACCGACCTGGACGACCGGCAGCGGGGTGCCGCCGATCGCGGGCATCTCGGCCATCGCCGGAGGCGCCTGCAGGACCGGCAGCTCCTGCGGGGTCGCCGCGATGATCCCGCGCGCCGCCTGGCGGATCGCCTGCGCCGCCGGGGAGCCGGGGTCGTCGATGACCAGCGGGGTGCCATCGTCGGAATGCTCGCGAAGCGGCTCCGAGAGCGGCACCTTGGCGAGCAGCGGCACGTCGAGCTCGTCGGCCAGCAGCTGGCCGCCGCCCTCGCCGAAGATCGTGAAGCGCTCCCCGTCCGGGGTCGTGAAGCCCGACATGTTCTCGATTACGCCGAGGATCTCGAGGTCGAATTTCTTCGCCATCTCGGCGCCTCGGTGCGCCACCGACTGGGCGGCGGGCTGTGGCGTGGTGACGATCACGAACTTCGCCTGCGGCAAGAGCTGGGCGAGCGTCATCGAGACGTCGCCGGTCCCCGGCGGCAGGTCCAGCAGCAGGTACTCCAGCTCGTCCCAGGCGACGTCCTCGAGGAACTGCTGGATCGCCTTGTGAAGCATCGGGCCGCGCCAGACGACCGCCGCGTTCTCCTCGACGAAGAAGCCGATCGACATCACCTTGACCCCGCTCGGCGACTCCAGCGGCAGGATCTTGCGCTCCCCGTTCACGTCCGGCTTGGCGTTGACGCCGAGCATGCGGGGGATCGAGTAGCCGTAGACGTCGCAGTCGAGGGCACCGGCGGGATGGCCTTCGGCGGTCAGCGCCGCGGCCAGGTTGGCGGTCATCGTCGACTTGCCGACGCCGCCCTTGCCGGACGACACGCAGATCACGTTTTTGACCTTGGCGAGCGCGCCCTGCGGCAGCTTGCCGCGCCCCAGCGTCTGTTGGAGGCTCCCCTTCTCCTCGTCGGAGAGGACGTCGAAGCCGACCCCGACTCCGGTCACCCCCTCGAGCTCGCCGACCCGTTGGGCGACGGCGCTTTCGAAGTGGGAGCGGATCGGGCAGCCGGCGGTCGTCAGCGCGACGACGACCTCGACCCTTCCGCTGGGCTGGATCTCGATCGAGCGCACCATTCCGAGCTCGACGATCGAGCGGCGCAGCTCCGGGTCGATCACGCCCCGCAGCGCCTCGTTCACCTGGTCCTTCGTAGGTAGTGGCATCGCCCTGCATTCTCGCAAAGGGCGACTTCCGGCCGGGTCGTGGGGCGCGCCGGGGGCGGGGGAGGGGGGAGAGATCGGGGCGCCCGGGCCCTTGACGCGCTCGTAGGAGAGAGGAGCGAGGCGAGCGAGGAGGACGGATGGTGCAGGGGACGCGCGGGGGAATCGGCAGGATCGCGGCGATGCTGGTCGGGCTGGCGGTGGTGCTGGCGCTCCTGCTGGCGGGGGAGGCGCGGGCGGGCACCTACCAGGTCGCCCAGTGCGGCTGGGGCGTCGGCGTCGACCTCGACCCGGCGCTCGTCGCCACCGAAGGCACCGCCTTCTTCCTCGACCCGGCCGGCTGCATGAGGGCGCCGGGATCCGGGCCGGTCGGGATGGGATTCGAAGGAGGGGTGGCGCCCGACGGCGTCCCCGGGCTGGCTCGGGCGCGTTGGATCGCGCCTCCCGGAACCAGCTTCAGGGCCGCCCACGTGACTTGGTTCGGGAACCCACAACCCCGCAACTGGCAGGGCCTCGGGGTCGATGTCGACGCCCGCTTCGACCTCCTCGCCTACTCCTGGGGCGGCGTCGCGCCCGCTCGCCTCGACCTCCCCATCGAAGGCCACGCCTGGGCGTTCGAAGCCTGGCTCCAGTGCCTGCTCGAAGGGCCGGTCATCGGCTGCACCCGGTCGGCGGCCTCGACGATGCACCTGCGGGATCTGATCTTCGCGCTCGAAGATCCGGTCGCGCCCACGGCCCAGCTCGGCGGCCCTCTCGCCGCGGCTGGCTGGCACCGGGGAACGGCGACGCTCGAGCTCGACGCGGCCGACACCGGCGCCGGCGTCGCGGGCGCGACGGCGACGATCGACGCTGCGCCGGTCCTCGCCCTCGCGCCGACCTGCGCCGTGCAGCTGGTCGAAGGCGAACTGCGCGCGACCAAGATGCAGCCCTGTCCGCCGAACGCCACGCAAGCGAGCGAAGTCGACACGGCGCGGCTCGCCGACGGAGTCCACACCTTGCGCGCCTGCGCAACTGACTTCGCCGGCGATCAGGGCTGTGCCGCTGACGTCGCGCTCCAGGTCGACAACTCACCGCCGACCGCCTCCTTCGCCACCGCCGCCGAAGGCCAGGTGGCCGCGATGGTGAAGGACCGCTACTCAGGGTCGGCCGCGGGGACGATCTCGGTGCGCCGTGCCGAGGCCGAAGGGTGGACCGACCTGCCGACCGCCTTCGATCGCGACGGCTCGGGGACCGCGACGCTGACCGCGCCCCTCCCCGACCTCGTCGCCGGGACCTACCTCTTCCGCGTCGTCGCGAGGGACGCGGCGGGGAACGTCGGCTCGGCGGAGAAGCGGGTCTCCGGCAGCGCCGCGGAGGTGCGCCAAGGGGCCGCCAAGCCGAAGCGGGGCGCACCCGGGAGGACCCCCGGGCCTCGCGACGGCGGCCAGGGCCCCACCGCGCAGGGGCAGGCCACCCGGCTTACCGTCCGTCTGGGACCGAGCGGGGGACGGTCGAGCCATCCAGCCCGCCAGCCGGGTGCCGGCGGCTCGGGCCTGACGGTCGACTACGGCGCCGCGGCCACGGTTCGAGGACGCCTGACCGACGCCCACGGCGCCGGGGTCGGGGGACGGCCGATCGCGATCGTCGCCCGTCCGACGGCGGCAGTCGGCCGCCCGCCCGAACGCCGGCGCGTCGTCACCGAGCCCGACGGGCGCTTCGAATTGCGACTTGCGCCGGGAACCTCGCGCCGCGCGGTCGTCGCCTTCCATGGCGGTGGCGGGTTCGCCCCGGCACCCCGGCGCTCGCTCGCGCTGCGGGTCCGCGCGGGCGTCACCCTTGCGGCGATGCCTCGCAGCCTGCGCACCGGGGAAGCGGTGACGCTGGAAGGCCGGGTGGATCCCGGCGCGGCGCGCATCCCGAAGCGTGGCAAGGTGGTCGCGATCCAGTACCTGGAGCGCGCCAGCGGTCGCTGGCGCCCGGCGCTCGACGCCCGCACCGACGCCAAGGGCCGCTTCAGGGCCCGGTACCGCTTCCGCTACGTCAGCGGCGAAGCCCGCATCCGCCTGCGCGCGACCGCCGTCCCGGAAGCGGGCTGGCCCTACGCCGAAGGCTCCTCGCCCCCGCTCCTCCTCCGGGTCCGGGGTTGACCGGTGGGGCGCCCCGTCAGTCCCACCCCCGGTCATACTCCGATCAGGAATCGATCATCTAGGCTCCGGGCCATGTCGAAAGCCACGCTGCAGACCAATGCCGGGCCGATCACCGTCGAGTTCTTCGACGACGACGCGCCGAAGACCGTCGAGAACTTCCGCAAGCTGGCGGGCGAAGGGTTCTACGACGGGCTGATCTTCCACCGGGTGATCCCCGACTTCATGGTCCAGGGCGGCTGCCCGCAGGGCACCGGCACCGGCGGCCCGGGCTACACCTTCGAGGACGAGTTCAACGACCACAAGGTGGTCCGCGGCGCCCTCGCGATGGCCAACGCCGGCCCCGACACCAACGGCTCGCAGTTCTTCATCGTCACCACCGGCGCGGCACCGTGGCTGGACGGCAAGCACACCGTCTTCGGTGAGGTCGTCGACGGGATGGACGCGGTCGACGCGATCGAGGCCTCGGAGACCGACGCCCGCGACAAGCCGGTCGAGGCGAAGACGATCGAGAGCGTCGAGCTCGCCGACTGAGCGGCGGTAGCGGGGCTGATCGGCGCCGGGCCGGGCTGATCGGCGGCGCGCCCTCGACTAATCCGCGGACGCGTCGGGCTCGGTGAACGCCGCACCCGACGTTTTTGCGGCGCGCCGCTCGCGTCGCTCTTTGAGGCCGGTGCCGGGCCGCCACACGGCGACCAGGCCGGCGACCAGCGTCACCAAGAAGATCTGGCCGATCAGCATCTCGAAGGTGGCGATCATCTCACCCGGTTGTCCGGCGGGTACGAGATCGCCGTAGCCGGTCGTGGTCAGCGTCGTGTAGCTGAAGAAGAGGAAGTCCCCGTGCTGAACGTGGGGGTCGCCGGCGAAGAACGGGCCGCTCTGGACCCTGGCGATCGCCTCGTAGGCGAAGCCGAACAGCAGGCCGAGGACCGTGTAGACGCTGATCGCGCCGAGGATCGTTCGGGCACTCACTTCGGCGGCGGTGACGACCCGGATGAGCACCGCGACCGTCGCCGCAGCCAGCAGGACCACCTGGATGATCGCGCCGAAATTGAGCCACACCGACGCGCCGCTCACCGCAGTGACGATCGAGAGCACGAGGCTGACCGAGCTCAAGTAGATCGCGATGTGGACGTAGTGGGCCCGGGCGTGCGAGCTGGTCAGGGCGACGACCGAGGTCGCGGCGGTCACCGCCATGATCAGGACCGAGCCCCAGCCGGAATTGTCGATCAGCGAGGTCAGGACAAAGGTCACGAGCACCAGGACCAGGACGAGTCCGAAGGCGTCGGTGACCTGTTCGGCGCGCCGCAGCCAGCGCTCGCCGCCAGGGGCGCGGATGGCGGTCGGGTCCATGTCGGGTCGGTTCGGCCATCCGCCTTAGTTTCCTGCCGCCGCGCCGCTCTGCACCGCGGCCGGCACGCCGCTCCACCGCCGCCGGGAGGACCCGCCGCCGGCGTCTCGGGCCGGCCGACGGGGGCGAGCTAACCCAGCTCGTCGACGGCGGCGCCCAGCTCCTTCATGCTGATTCCGAGTCCGTCGGCGATCGCTCGTACGGTCGCCCATGCCGGGGCCACCTCGTTCCGCTCGATCTTGCCGTAGGCCCCCAGCGTGATGTTGGCGGCGTGGCTGAGGCCCTCTTGGCTCAGCTCGCGCTCGATGCGCAGTTGGCGGAGCGCGGTTCCGAGGGATGGATCGGGCGGCAGGGATCGGGCCATCGACGCAATGGACCCTGCCGAGGACGCACTCTCCGGTCTAGACACTACAGAGCGTGTCTTACAAAACGTATACTGCGGCCTGCGTCACTGCGGGCCTTGTCCCCGGGCCACCCCGATGGCGAGGCCCGTGGTGACGTCTCGTCGTTTGTCGCGATGAGCGGAGGGGGTGGGGCGAAGCTCAAACACGATTTTGTGGCGGCGCGGATCCGCGACCTCCATAAACGGCGCCTTGACGCTGATTCTCGGCCAACTCCAACTCTCAATGTGCGTCGCGCAGCAAGCGTTGCGAAGTGTGGCGACCTACAGCAAGAGCAGAGTCGATCGAGCTGGCCGGTCTCTCGCAGAAGCGCTTCGCCGCGCGGCTGACGGCAGGAGGAGGGTCGAGCGGGAAAGAGCTGAGCTCGAAGAAGCGATCCAGATCGTCGACTGGTGGCGCGCCGAGCATGCCGGGCCACTGTCACGGGTCGCCGCCAACCTCCGCCACTACGCCGCCGAGGAGGGAGGCCCGGTCGTCGCCCAGCGCCTCAAGAAATTCCCGACGATCGCTGGCAAGCTCCTGCGCGAGCCGCGCATGAAGCTCTCGCGCATGGCGGATATTGGCGGTGTCCGCGCCGTTCTCCCCGATCAGGATGCCGTCTATCGCGTTGGCGCGCGACTACGGAAGAACTGGACGATCACCAAGGCCCGCGACTACATAGCTGAGCCGAAAGACGACGGTTATCGGGCGCTGCATCTGATCAATCGTCACCGGGGCCGGCTGATCGAGATCCAGCTCCGCACCGACTACCAAGATCGCTGGGCGAACTCCGTGGAGGAAATGGCACGTGAACTTGCGCCCGGCTTGAAGTTCGGGGGCGGGCCCAAGGACGTGCGTGATCACTTCGTGGATCTGGCGGAGATGGCTGCGAGTCTCGATCAAGGACGGCCGGTGGACACTGAGTTGCTGGCCCGCTTACGCGGGCTGAAGGAACGCGTCGATACTCTTGAAGCCAAGCGCCCAACGATGAGCCCCGACGAGATCCAGCACTTCCTTGTTGTCCTCGACCCCGCGACGGGCAAGCGCGACGTGCGGAAGTTCGGGACGGATTACGAGACTGCCCAGGCGGCATATGCAGAGGCGGAGGCCGCTAATGGGGGCATCAATCCGACGCTCGACATCGTTCTGCTCAGCGCCGACTCGCTAGAGACCATCGAACGGACGCACTCAAGCTATTTCGGTGGCGAGGGCAAGAAGCTCGAAGAGCTTCTGCCACTCTGAGCACCCCTCGGGATGAGCGGAGGGGGTGGGATTCGAACCCACGAGACGCCGTAAGGCGCCCAACGGCTTTCAAGGCCGCCGCATTCAACCGCTCTGCCACCCCTCCTGAGGTTGATTGGATGGTGGCATGCGCCGCCTTCTCCTGCTCGCCTCGGCGATGGTGTTTCTCGACACCATGTTCTTCACCGTCCTCGCCCCGCTGCTGCCGGCCTACAAGAACGACCTCCACCTCAGCACGGCGCAGGCCGGGGTCCTCTCCGCCGCCTACGCCGCCGGGACGTTGGCCGCCTCGCTGCCCGCCGGGTTCGTCGCCAGCCGCTTCGGCCCGCGCCGCTCCGCGATCGCCGGGCTCCTGGCGCTCGGCTCGACCACCCTCCTCTTCGGCTTCCTGAAGTCGGCCTACCCGCTCGACGTGGCGCGCTTCATCCAGGGCGCCGCGGGGGCGCTGATCTGGTCGGGCGCGCTGACCTGGCTGATCAACGCCTACCCCGAGGACAAACGCGGCCAGGTGATCGGCACCGCGCTCGGCAGCGCCGTCGCCGGGTCGCTGCTGGGGCCGGCGCTGGGCGCCTTCGCTGGGTTGATCGGCACCGAAGTGGTCTTCTCCGCGATCCTCGCCCTCGCCCTCGGCCTTGCCTTGATCGCCGCGCGCACCCCGGACACGGTGGTGCGCGGGTCCCAGCCGCTGCGCGACGTGCTCGGCTGCCTGATCGACCGGCGGGTGGTCGAGGCGGCGGTCTTCGTCAGCTCGCCCTCGCTGATGTTCGGCGCCGTCGACGTGCTGGTGCCGCTGCGGATCAACTCGCTCGGCGGCGGGCACGCCCTGATCGCGGTCGGCTTCATCGGCGGGGCGGCGATCGAGTCGCTGCTCTCGCCGGTCGCCGGTCGCCTCGCCGACCGGGTCGGCCGCCGCTCGCCCTACGTGATCGGGATGGTGATCTGCGCGGTGTCGATGGTCTTGTTCGCGATCGCCGCCTCGCTGCCGATGGTGATCGTCTCGCTGCTCGTCTGCTCGCTCGGCGCGGGGCTCTGCTTCGCGCCCGCGATGACCCTGATCTCCGACAGCGCCGCGGCGAGCGGCCTCCACCAGGGCTACGCGGCGGGCGTCAGCAACATGGCCTGGGCGGCGGCCCAGGTGCTCGGCGGCGTGGCCGGCGCGGCGGTCGCCGGCGCGACCGGGGACGCGGCGCCGAGCATCGCGATCGCGATGCTCCTGGTGCTGACGATCGGCTACGCGTTCCGCGTGCTCGGGCCGGACGCGGCGGTCGCCGAGGCCTGAGCTCGGGATACTGCGGGCGTGGATCCGCTCGGGCAGAGGGGCGAATGGGCCAACTGGGCGGGCGACCAGCGCTGCCGACCGGCGCGGGTGCTGGCGCCGCGCTCGCGCGCGGAGCTCGCCGAGCAGGTCGCCGCCGCCGCGGCGGCGGGGGAGAGGCTCTCGGTCACCGGCTCGGGCCACTCCTTCACCGAAGCGGCGATGACCGACGCGACGATGCTGCGGCTGGACGCCCTCCGCGGGGTGCTCGACGCCGACCGCGAGAGCGGCTTGGTCCGGGTCGGCGCGGGCACCGTGCTCGCCGCGCTCAACCAGGAGCTGGAGGGCCTGGGACTGGCCTTGGAGAACCTCGGCGACATCGACGCCCAGACCGTCGCCGGGGCGATCTCGACCGGGACCCACGGCACCGGCGCGCGCTTCGGCAACATCTCGGCCCGGGTCGAGGGGGTCGAGATGGTGCTCGCCGACGGCAGCGTGCGCGACCTCAGCGCGGCCGACGACCCCGATCTGCTGCGCGCGGCGCGGATCGGGATCGGCGCCCTCGGCGCGATCAGCGCGGTGACCCTGCGCTGCCTCCCCGCCTTCACCCTGCGCCGGGTCGACTCCGCGCACAAGCTCGCCGACGTCCTCGACCGCTTCGGCGAGCTGGCCGCCGCCAACGACCACTTCGAGCTCTTCACCTTCCCCTACTCCGATCGCGCCCTGGTGCTGGAGCGCAACCGCACCGAGGAGCCGCCGCGGCCGAAGGGCCGCGCCGTCGCCTTCCTCAACGACGTGGTGCTGGAGAACTGGGCGCTCGAGGCGCTGGCCGCCGCCGGCAAGGCGATGCCGCGGGCGATCCCGGCGCTGGCCCGGTTTGCCGGCCTGGTCGCGACCGGCGGCCGCAACCAGGACGCGAGCCACCGGATCTTCGTCAACCGTCGCGACGTCCGCTTCACCGAGATGGAGTACGCGGTGCCGCGCGCCGACGGCCCGACCGCGGTGCGGCGGGTGATCGAGTGGGTGCGCTCGAACCGCTACCCGGTCTTCTTCCCGATCGAGGTGCGGGTGGCGGCGGGCGACGACGCCGACCTCAGCGCCGCCCACGAACGCGACACCACCTACATTGCCGTGCATCAGTACCGGCGGATGAAGTGGCGGCCGTACTTCGAGGCGGTCGAGTCGATCATGAACGACTACGACGGCCGCCCCCACTGGGGCAAGCGCCACTTCCAGACGGCGGCGACGCTGGCGCCCCGCTACCCGCGCTGGGACGCGTTCCAGCGGGCGCGCGACGAACTCGACCCGAGTCGCGCGTTCACCAATGAGTACGCGGAGTGCGTCCTCGGTCGCTAGCAGGCGGGACGCCGGCCGAGCCTCAGAGGAAGCATTTGCCCTCGCCTCGGTAGGTCGGGACGACATCGACGATCCCGTCGCCCTCGACCAGGTGGAGGACGTCGAAGCGCTCGCAGAGCTCGCCTGCCTTGGCGTGGCGCATGTAGACGCGGTCGCCGACCTCGAGGCTCGCGGCGGCGGTGCCGAGCAGCGGCGTCTGCACCTCGCCCGCGCCCTCCTCGGGGTCGAGCTTCAGCCCCGGCGGCAGCCAGGGGGAGGGGAGGCGTGCCGCGTCGGCCGGGCCCGAGGCGAGGTAGCCACCGCCGAGCGCCGTCGCGATCTCCGGCCCCGGTCGCCGCACGATCGGCAGCGCGAACCCGGCCGCCGGCACCGGCGTGAAGCGGCTGTAGCTGTCGAAGAGGGTGGGGGCGTAGAAGCCCGAGCCCGCGGTCACCTCGGTCACTGCCGCCTCGGCGCCGGTCGTCTCGAGGCTGCCGGTGCCGCCCCCGTTCACCACCTCGAGCTCGCAGAACTCGCTGATCGCGGCGACGATCGCGCCGCGCCGCTCGGCCAGCTCCTTCGCCGAGCGCTTCTGCATGAAGCGGATCATCGCCCCGCGCAGCCGCCGCCCTGGCGGTTCGTCGCCGACCCCGGCGATCTGACCCTCGTAGGCCATCAGCGCGTCGAGTTCGATCTGCGGCCGCCGTTCGATCTCCCGCGCCAGCGCCACCGCCTGCTCGACCGTGCGCACGGGCGAGCGCTTCGGCCCGACCTTGATCCGCCCGCCGAGCGCCCACCAGCTCGCGTCGATGTCGACGCAGACGCGGATCGGCGGCGCGTCGGCGCCGAGCACCGCTTCGATCGCCTCCAGGTGCTCGACGCAGTCGACCATCACCAGCGGCGCCCGCTCCGGGTCGGCGGCCGAGCGCAGCGCCAGCTCGCGCAGCGCCGCGGAGTCGGCGGTAGGGTAGGCGAGCAGCAGGTCCTCGTGCCCCTGTTCGGCCAGCCACAGCGTCTCCGGCAGCGTGTAGGTCATCAGCCCGGAGAAGCGCGTGTCGCGGCCGAGGATCTCCTCGATCAGCGCCCGGCAGCGGATCGACTTGGTCGCCACCCGGATCGGTTTGCGCCCGGCCCGCTCCAGCAGCGCATCCGCGTTCGCCCACATCGCGTCGAGGTCGACGAAGGCGAACGGCGCCTCGACCTCGGCGAAGATCCGCTCGTAGCGCTCGTGCGACTGCTGGGGCGGCGAGGACACCGGCCTGAGCCTATCCCGCCCCGCCCCGGGTCCCCCTGGCCGGCGATCAATACCTACAATCGGTGCGGCGGGGTCGGGAACCGGCCCGCATTGTCCGGAGAGGTGGCCGAGTGGCTGAAGGCACTCGCCTGCTAAGCGAGTAGGGGGCGCAAGCTCTCTCGAGGGTTCGAATCCCTCCCTCTCCGTATTCCGGTCAGAAATTCTCCCCGAGTGGCAAGCCTAGATTTATCAATCTGGTCGCCCTGATTGAGGCCAATCCCCATGCTTGATCTGACGGCACACCCTGGCCTACGTTGCTCAAGAGAAGTCAAATGAAGTGCTGGCGTGTAGTAAATGTTTTGTCTGCACGCAATCGGGTCAGGGGATGCACATTTTCGGTTGTCCAGCTTGCTTCGCGTACGTCGGGTTGTGCCTTTGGGCAGGCTTCGGTCTGGTCAGATTGGGCCATCGCATCCTCGCGCTGCTCAGAGATTTAGACGACTATCGATCTAATCGTCCGCGTCGCGATGGGGGCGACCGTGGGTAAGGAAGTACTGACGGCTAGACCATACGGCGGACTGCGCGTCGCGCAAACGCCCGCCCGCCGTCCCGTGCCTACTTGACAGATTTGGGGTCCATATCCGGTGTAGCGCGAACTGCGCTACACTTTATAGAGTGACTCCCACTTCGCATCCTCTTTCGCTTCGCTTGGGTGAGGACGGTTGGCGCGCCCTGGAGGACATCGCCCGCAAGCGGGGGCTTACCCGCGCGGAGGCCGCCCGCCAGGCGATCTCCGAGACGGCTGAGCGCGAGCGGAGGCGGTCGGGGCTCGCGGCGGAGGTTGCCGGGCTCGCAGACGATCCGGATGACCGGGCAGAGCGCGGGCGCGTGATGGCCGACATGGATGCGATCGCCGCCGAGTGGCCTGAGTGACGCGTGGCGATGTCTACCGCGTGCGGCTGCCTCGGCGCGGTGGCCATGAGCAGCATGGGGCACGTTATGCCGTACTCATCCAGGCGGATGAGCTTTTCGGGCTTTCGACCGTACTCGTCGCGCCTACCTCCCAAAGCGTGCGGGCGGCGAGCTTCCGACCCGAGGTTGAGATCGCCGGTCGGCCAACGCGGGTGATGGTGGAGCAAATGCGTGCCTTGGACGTGCGTCGGCTGGATGACTTCGAGGGGCACCTGAGTGCGAGCGAGATGCGATGGGTCGACGAAGCCCTCGCATTGGTCCTTGCTCTGTCCTGAGGCTTTGCCGTCCCTCTCCGTTGCGGCGGCTCCGGTTACGCTGAAATGTCTCGACAATGAGGATCCCGTGATCCCGATGGATGCCAAGGACCTGAAGGCCGAGCTGGACGCCGCCGAGGAGATCCTGCGGACGGCGACGCTCGCCCGCCTTGCCTACGACGGGATCGACGGTACGCCGCGCGTGGTCCCGATCGGCTTTCTCTGGACCGGCACCGGGGTGGTCGTTGCCACCCATCCCACCTCACCGAAGTTCGCCGCACTGAAAGCGCGGCCGCGGGTGGCGCTGACTATCGACACGCCGAGTCCGGCCCGGTCCCTGCTGCTGCGCGGCGGCGCCGAGATCGAGGTGGTCGACGGCCCGGTGCCGGAGTACCTCGAGGCGGCGGCGAAGTCGATGGAGGGCGAGGAGCTTGCCGCCTTCGAACGATCTTGTCGGGAGACCTACGACGTGATGGCGCGGATCAGCATCGCCCCCGACTGGGCGCGCTACTTCGATTTCGGCGCCGGCCGCCTCCCGAGTTTCCTCCGCGAGCTGATCGGCGAGGGCTGAGCCGCGAGCGGCCGTGACACTTTCGCCGCAGTTTTCCCATCGGACAGATGCTACTTATAAGTCTGTAGAGTCAAACGTAGCGATGCGGGACCGTCCGTGCGCACATGGCGGACGATCTTCAGCGCACCCTCGGCAAGAACTTGCGCGCCTTTCGTGACGCTGAAGACTTGAGCCAGGAGGCGTTCGCCGAGGTCCTCGGCGTCCACCGCACCTACATGGGGGCGCTCGAGCGCGGCGAGCGCAACGTCAGCCTCCGGTCGGTCGAAAAGATCGCCGACAGGCTGAAGATCGAGCCGCTCCTTCTCCTCAGCGACAACGGCCGCTCCGGGTAGGTGCTGATTTGCGGAGGGTTCGGGCCGGGTAGGGCTGGCGCCCGGAGGGGTTCGGGCCGGACCGATCGGAGCCCAGGCGTCCCGGGCGTCTCGGAGGCGACCCGGGCAGGCTGTGGCCGCCTCCGAGACGCCCGGGACGGAGGTCTTGCGGGGGAAGCCGGCGCAGGGACGGGCCGGCGCGGGGGGGAGCCCCGGCGCAGGGACGGGTGCGTTACGGGGGAACCGGCGCGGGACGATGCGTGGCGGGGGAACCGGCGCAGGACGATGCGGGGCGGGGAGATCGGCATCTTCGTGACGGGCCCCCGGCGAATGCGGCATCTCCGTGACGGGACCGAGGGATGCGACGTCTCCGTGACGAGGCCGAGGAAAGACGCCACGAAGACCGTGCGATCCGCGCGGGTCCCGTCCGGGAGATGCATGATCCGGCGGGATCCCCGCCGGATCATGGTCGCTCCGTGACGAAGCCTCCACGATCGCAGGGAAGGCGTATGCCTTCACGGGGAGTTTCAGGTCCCCGTCTCGCAGCGTCTTCGTGACCGTGGAGGAGGCGTGGGGCCCGTGACGTCTCCCTCACGTCTCCCGCGTGGTCCCCGGCGTCTTCGTGACGGACCCCGCGGCACCCTCCTTCCGCTGTTCCTTATGCCCACCATCCCGGCATAAGGAACAGCGGAGCGTAGGACCACGCCATCCTCTCCATGACCCGGCCTTTTCGGAGGCGGCCACAGCCTGCCCGGGTCGCCTCCGAAAAGGCCGCGCCCCTTACCCGTCCCCCGGAGCGCCCGCATCCCTTCCCGGGCGCCAGCCGGCAGCGCCCCGCCCCCCAGCATCCCGGTGCCAGCCGCATCACCCGCCCCCGAAATGCCGCCCCGCGCCGCTCAGTGCTTCGCCGCGACGACGACCCGCGCGCCGCGCGCCGGGATCATCGTCACGTTGCGGTGCATGGCGCGCTCGGGGCGGGGGCGGTCGGCGATTAGGTCGAGGCGGCGGGCCATCGCGGTGAGGACGACGCGCTGCTCGGCCATCGCCAGGGCGGCGCCGAGGCAACGGCGGATGCCGCCGCCGAAGGGGATCCAGTCGTAGGTGCCGGGCTTGCGACCGAGCCAACGCTCGGGGCGGAAGGCGAAGGGGTCGGGATAGACGTCCTCGCGGTGGTGGACGAGGAGGATCGACATCGCGATCGCGGTGCCGGGCGGGGCGCCGTAGTCGCCGAGGCGCCAGGGGACCTGAACGCGGCGGCCGATGATCGGGATCACGGGGCGGTTGCGCATCGTCTCGACGATCGTCGCCTCGACCCGCTCCTCGGCCTCCTCGTCGCGGCGCACCGCCTCGACCAGCGCCGCGTGCGGTCCTGGGTTGCGGACCAGGCGCTCCCACGCCCAGGCCAATGAGTTGGCCGTCGTCTCGTGGCCGGCCAGGACCAGGGTGAGTAGCTCGTCGCGGAGTTCTTTGTCGTCCAGCGCCTCGCCCTCCTCGGTCCGCGCCTGGAGGAGGAGCGAGAGGATGTCGCGCCGCTCATCGAGGTCGGGGGATTCGCGGCGCCCGCGGATCACCGCGTAGACCGGGCGGTCGAGCATCGCGAGGCCGAACTTCAGCGGCCCCATCGCCTCCTCGCGGCCGACGTGGAGGAGTTCGGTCAATTGCGAGGTCGGCCAGGTCGAGGCGTTCACCGCTTTGCGGACCGCGAGCCGCAGCGCGTGCTCCGGCGTCCCCGGCGCGGGCTTGCCCTCGACGCCGAAGATCCCGGCCATGATCACGTCGAGCGTGATCGCCTGCATCCGCGGCGCCAGCGCGATCGTCTCGCTGACCGGCCAGCGGTCGATCTCCCGTTCGGCCGCCGCGTCGATCATCTCCGTGTATTGGGCGATCGCCTCGCCGTGGAACGCGGGCAGCAGCAGCTTGCGCTGGCGCATGTGGCGGGGGCCGACCGCGGTCAGCACCGAGTTGGGGCCGAGGATCGGCCGCAGCGGCGACTCGCCGGTCAGCGACGGCGCCTGCTCGGGCTTGGCGGTGAAGAGGGAGCGAACGTGGTCGGGGTGGCTGGTGATGATCGGACCGCCGGGGATCACCCCGCGCATGCGGAAGACTTCGCCGAGCTCGCGGCGGGCCTTGAAGACGAACTCGATCTGGCGCATCGAGAAGCGGAGGGTCTGGGCGAGCTTCGGCAGCGCGATGTCGGGAGCCGCGGCGAGCTCCGCCAGCTCGGCCGCCTCGATCGGCCCGGCCGGCGAGGGCGGCGCGGCGCCGACGAGCTCCGGGAAGAGCGGTCCCTGCGGCTCCGCCGCCCGCTCCTCCGTCCCCTCGTGGCGGGACTCGACTGCGCTCGGTGAGGTCGCCATCGCGGAGAAAGTTGCATAGATCGGTGTCATGGTCAACCGGAGTCATCTCACACAAATCACCGTGCGGTGGCCGACCGCGATCGCGGCGCCCGTCTCGGCCGCATCCCCCGATCGGCTACTCCATCACCCCACGTTCACCCGACCGGCCCTCCGATCTCTACTCTGATCGGCGATGTCCTCCTATCCGCTCGCCAAGCCCAGCGCCCACGTCGACAGGCGCACCAAGATCATCGCCACGGTCGGTCCCGCCTCCTGGGACCTCGGCGTGCTCGAGCAGCTGATCGCGGCGGGCGCCGACGTCTTCCGCCTCAACTTCTCCCACGCCGGCCCCGACAAACACGCGCGGACGATCGAGACGATCCGCAAGGCCGCCGACACGCTCGGCCGCCAGGTGGCGATCCTCGGCGACCTCCCGGGCCCGAAGCTCCGCATCGGCAGCCTCCGCGACGACTACGCCGAGCTCGAGACCGGCATGCACGTCACCCTCACCGCGCGCCAGATCGAGGGCGACCGCGAGACGATCCCGGTCTCCTGGTCGGGCGTCACCGCGCTGCAGGAGAACCAGCTCGTCTACCTCGCCGACGGGGCGATCCGCCTGCGCGTCGGCAGCGGCGTCGGCGACGGGGTCGACGCCGAGGTCGAGGTCGGCGGCACCCTCTCCTCCCACAAGGGGATGAACATCCCCGGCGGCGCCGCCGAACTCCCGGCGGCGACCGAATCGGACCTCGGCTGGGTCGACTTCGCGGTCCGCGAAGGCATCGACCTGATCGCCGTCTCCTTCGTCTCCAGCGCCGCCGACCTGCTGCCGGTCGAAGAGCGCGTGCGCGGCCTCGGCGCCGACATCCCGCTGATCGCGAAGATCGAGCGCCAGCAGGCTGCCGGCAACGTTGAGGAGATCTGTGCGGCCGCGACCGGCGGGATCATGGTCGCCCGCGGCGACCTCGGGATCGAAGTGCCGCTGGCCGAGGTGCCGGTCCTGCAGAAGCGCCTGATCCGTACCGCCGGCCGCCACTCCAAGCCGGTGGTCACCGCGACCCAGATGCTCGCCTCGATGGTGACCGCGCGCCGCCCGACCCGGGCCGAGGTGACCGACGTCGCCAACGCGATCTACGACGGCACCGACGCGATCATGCTCTCCGAGGAGACCGCGGTCGGCGACAACCCGGTCGAGGCGGTCCGCGTGATGGACCGGATCGCGCGCGCCACCGAGCCCGACCTGCGCTACGGCGAGTGGCTCTTCTCGCGCACCGACCAGGCGACCCAGGACGTCGCCGACTCGGTCGCCCAGAGCGCCGTCGGCGCGGTCTACCGGCTCGGGTTGAAAGCGCTGGTGGTGCCGACGACGAGTGGGCGGACCGCCCGGATCCTCTCCGCCCATCGACCCAACGTGCCGGTGCTGGCGATCTCGCCACGCCTCGAGACGGTGCGCCGGCTCAGCCTCCTCTTCGGCGTCACCGCGGTGCAGAGTCGCTCCAACGAGGACATCCGCGGGCTGCTCGAGGACTGCGCCTCGATCGCCGCCAAGCACGGCATCGCCCACCCCGGCGAGCTGATCGGGATCACCGCCGGCCTGCCCGACCAGGAACTGGGGACGAACCTCTTCGAGGTCCACCGAGTGCCGTGAGGCGTCCCCTGCCAACCCTCAAAGGGTGGGCTTTCACAAGACCTGCAGGGCACCGTGCGCGCCCGCGAACCCGCCGCCCTCCCGCTCTCGGCGACGGCCGATAAGGTCCGGCGATGGACGTCGACCTCGACCTGATCGCCAAGAGCATGGCGACCGCCGTTCCCTACATCGGCCACATGGGGATCGAGGTGGTGGCGATTTCGGAGGGCGCGGCGACGGCGACGCTGCCCGACCGGCCCGAGCTCCACAACCACGTCGGCAGCCAGCATGCCGGGGCGCTCTTCGGGGTCGCCGAGACGGCGAGCGGGGCGGCCTTCGTCGGCGCCTTCGCGGCGCGGATGGGCGACGTCACGCCGCTGGCGCGGAGCGCTCGGATCTCCTACCTCAAGGTGGCGCGCGGTCAGATCGAGGCCCAGGCGAAGCTCGGCGTGCCCGCGGCCGAGGCGTTGGCCAAGCTCGACGCCGACGGCCGCGTCGACTTCTCGGTCGAGGTCGAGATGACCGACGCCGAGGGCAATGTCGTCGCCACGGCGACGGTCGACTGGAACGTTCGACTCAAAGACCCGAGCTCCTGAGCGCGGCGGAGGCGGAGGTGGCTGCGATCCGGATGTCGGAGGTGACGGTGTGGCGCTGGGTCGCCGCGGAGGAACGGCGCGCCGTCCTGCTCTCCGGGGTCGACTGGACGGTCGAGCGCGGTGAGCACTGGGTGGTGCTGGGACCAAACGGGGCGGGGAAGACGACCCTGCTCAACTTGGCGGCGGCGTTCAGCCATCCCTCCGAGGGGAGGGTCGAAGTACTCGGCGAGCGCCTCGGCGCAGTCGACATGCGGAAGCTGCGCGAGTCGATCGGCACGGTGGAGCCGGGGCTGGCGCGGCGGATCCGCGGGCGCTACACCGGCTACGAGGTGGTGCTGACCGGGGCGACCGGGAGCATCGCGCTGCTGCACGACCGGATCGAGGACGACGACCGGGCGCGCGCCGATCGCCTGATCGGCGAAATCGGGGTCGAGCCGCTGCGCGAGCGACGCTTCGAAGACTGCTCGCAGGGCGAGCGCCAGCGCCTGCTGCTCGCCCGCGGCCTGATGGACGAGCCTTCCCTCCTGCTCCTGGACGAGCCGACGAGCGGCCTCGACCTGCCCTCGCGCGAGCGCCTGATCGCCTCCCTCGACACGATGGCCGAAGCCAACGCCGACCTGCCGACCGTGATCGTCACCCACCACCTCGAGGAGATCCCGGCCACGACCACCCACGCCCTCCTCCTCCGCGACGGCACCATCGTCGCCGCCGGCCCGATCGCCGAGGTCCTCACCAGCGACGCCGTCTCGACCACCTTCGACATCGCGGTAGATGTCGCCCACAACGCGGGCCGCTGGGCCGCAATGGTCGTCCGCACCCCATAGACGGCTAGAATCCCCGCCTCCCGCGGAGCGGTCGCCCCAACGCGCCCCACCTCCGCCGGCACGCGCCCGTAGCTCAGCCGGATAGAGCGTCGGTCTACGAAACCGAAGGTCACTGGTTCGAATCCAGTCGGGCGCATACGCGCAAAGCGCGCTGTAGAGCCAGATGGTCGCGTAGGTGACGGCCGTCGGCAGGTCCAGGACCACGAGGTGGGAACGCCGGGTTCGTCGGGTACTGGCGACCGCCCCCTCGGGCGGCCCATTTTGGCACGGCTTCGCCGTGCGGAATGCCGCTCTTAGGAGGGGGCGGGAGGGCCTTGACCTTCGGTCTCCTGGCAAAGATTTAGGAAGTCAACCGACGCAAACACGCCTCTCACGGGACAAGGAGCGTGTGAGAGCCAAAGCTTCAGGTCCGACCTTCTTCACCGAGCGCACGCTCGCCGCCTACCTCGTGGTCTCTGACCGGACGATCCGCATCTGGATCCGCCGCGGAGAGCTCCCCAGCTACAAGCTCGGCGCGTCCCGACGAATCGACCCCGCAGATGTTGAGGGCTTCCTCGCCCGACACCGAGACGAAGTGGGATGAGGCGCGAGTCCCCGACCAAGCGTCAGAACCCGTCCGGCAAGGTGGTCTGGCTGGGGCGCTACACGGGTCGCGACGGCAAACGCCACATCGCCAAGCCGACCTGGAACCGTGGTAAGGGCACCTTCACGCGGAAAGCCGACGCGCAACGAGCCATCGACGAGGTCTACGGTCTCTCGGGTCGCCCGGACATCTTGGCGCCTACTTCGTCACCTGGACCGAGCGGCACCCGCGATCCGCGCGCACCAACGCAACGAACGGGCACCGGATCAGTCGCTTGATCGATGTCGAGGTCGAGGGCACCCCCTGAAAAGAGTGGCCTATGCGAGAGCTGCGCAGTCGTCATGCACTGGTCCTGGTCGACCACATGTTGCGGACGGAAGGTCGGGCCACCACCGGAGCGGTCGGCATCCTCCGCTCGCTCTCGGCGATGGCCGAGGACGCGATCACGGCATCGGGTCGAGACCATGCTCGCGCGATACAAGAACGCGGTGGGCGAGAGCTGTTCAGCAGTGCGAGAGGCGATCAGTTGATAGATCGGAGTACTTGCGCAATCGCTCAGGGAGCACTGGCTTCCATGATCCGATCGGCGGCAAGCATGAGTTGTCCGAGCCAGAGCGAGTTCTCCTCGCAGATCCGATCACATACCTCTGGACTATCGAGATCCTTAGATACGCCGAAGACGGGCTCGCCGTCTTCCGTGAACGTCAGGTTGTGAACGGCGCTGGCTGGGTCACCGTGCGTAAGGCTGTTGTGTTCTTCCACCAGGTCTGGATAGGCGTCTAGGAACGGCAAGTGGCGCCGACTGACGTCTTTGAGCATGGCCGGTAAGCGGGGGCGGTCCCTGTATTGCCAGCCGCGCCTCCAGATGGCCAGTCCATCTGGATTAGCCTCAAGGTAGAGGACGGTAACCACCCGCTCGACCACCGCCCGCGTCAGGACGCGCGCCGCGAATAGATACCCCTGTCGTACAAGCTCGCGCTGGCCGAGAGTGAGCTTAAGCGCTTGCGGTACCAGCTGACAGGCTGCGACCTGGAGGTCCGATAGTCCGTCCTCCCGACTCCAGTGGGCAAGCTGCTCGTTCCGTCGAAGTGACAGCACGATGATCCGGTCAAACCGCTGGAGTGATCGCCTGCCGAGATAAGGCTCGTTGTCGGGGGTGAAGATCGAGTCCATCGTCAAACTGAGTTGATGCCTCCGTCAGCCGAGCGGTTCTTAGGAGGCGAGCTCTGCGACAACGATGTCGTCCAGATCGCCGTGCGCCTCGCCGGTCGCATTCCACCAGGCTCGTTCGTAGCAGGCAAGGTCCTTCAGATCCGCCAGGGGTCGCAGGCCGTCGAGCATCAAGAGGTAGTTGCCAGGTGCCAGGTTGCGCGCGTATTTCCGTCGATGAAGGGATGAACGTCGTAGACGCGGACGGCAAGAGTGTTTGCCTCGGCCACGATGAACTCGATTAGCTCCAAGTCGTCGGTCGGCCTGTAGCGTTTGCGCCTCCAGTTCCAGTTATCGCAAGCTCCCTGGACGGCTGGGAGGATCGCCTCGACCTCAACGGCGCTCCCCTTGCGGTTCAGGACCATCTGGGTCCGAAACTGGCCGGCGTCTGCCGGGAACGTGGTCTCGAACCATCGGAAGTGGATCTCCCGAACTAGCTCGAGGTCGACCGGCCAGGGAGATTCAGTGGAAGCGACCGCCTCCAGCCAGCGTAAGACGTTCTCTCCGCTGTGCTGAATCTCCTCGGCGGTGGCGAGGGCGTCGTAGTCGAACTGGGCGGATGCGTCGAACGCTCCCGGCACGATGCGTTCGGTCGGCCGCTGGCTGCCTACGCAGGCAGCGTGGTGTTCGCGCTGGCTCGCGCTTCCGCCTGCGACTTCGATGCATCGGCAAGGCGCATGGCGGTCTGGGTGGATCCTTCGATCTCCTCGTCGGTCAGATCGAACCGAGGACGACCGTTGCTCTGCATCCGATCGCGACGACCGGCCGCAAGGACCATCAGCTTGTCGCGGTCATGGGCCATGTCCTCAGGGTACTCCCGCGGCCTGTCGATCTCTTCTCGACCCCGAGCAGAGACCGGCATTAAAGATCGCGCCGGGCCTCATGGACGGCTTCGACCCAGTTGGGGACGGGCGTTCCATCCTCAAACGTCTTCCAGGCTTTCGGCAGTTCGGCCATCTCCGGCTCGGCTTCTTCGCGCCGGACACGAAGAAGCTTGACGATCTCCTCAAGCTCGGCGTCTGAGAATTCGTCGAGGAGAGCGTGGGCTCTCTCCCGGGCGGTCATCGGAATGGACGCTGCCGTCGAAATTCGGCCCAGGAGAGGCCAGCCCTATCTTCGTCCTCGGTCATGTGGCGGAGGACGCCGCACGGTGCTCGCCCGACGGTCTGCCGTGGTCGCTCGTACTGCGCCACAAGCTTGTCCCCGGAGAGCTGATCTACGAAACCGAAGGTCACTGGTTAAATTCAGTCGGGCGCATTCGCCCTGGCCCGCTTGGGAAGCGGGTTTGCGGCCTTTGGGAGAGGGTGAGGTCGAAGACGGGTGCGCCGAAGCCTTGAGAAGGGCCTCCTGCCCTGCGCATCCGCGCCGAGATGACGCATCCGGCCCGAGGGAGGCGGAACGATGATGAGGTTCTATCGGAGGTGGGCGCGCGGGTGGCTCCTAGAGCTTCGGCGGCGTCCGGCCGAGCAGATCACCTTCTGGTCGACGAACTGAAGGAAGCGTGGGCGGGACTCACCTGGGACGAGTCCGAGGAAGGCGGGATCGTCCGTGTCCGGTTCGTCACGCTGCCCGCGACCTGGTCGGCCCTTGCCACGACGAGTCCGTCGGCCGTCAGACGGGCCACGTCGAATACCCGCCGCACCTGGGTCTGAGACGTGAGATCGCAAGGCGCGCCCACCGTCGGCGAAACCGCCGCGGTCACCCGAGCCTCCGACCCGGCTATGTCGACGCTCTCCTCCGATTTCGAGATCGACGGCGTTGGCCCGGGCGCCATCCACCGGGCACGCCTTGATCGCGTATTGACGCTTCATGTAAACTGTTGATCTGGTTATCAGTCCAGTTAGGAAGGCGGCGATATGCCTGGCAGCGCGAAAAGGATCATCTGGGCGGAGGGTGCCTCCGAAGAGGCCACGCCGTTGATGGCGGATGCCGTCCGCTGGGACGACCTGCTGTTCCTCTCCGGGCGGGCGGCGGTCGAGCCGGGGACCCTGCGGCCGCGTCAGGGCGGGTTCGAGGCCCAGGCGCTGGCCGTCTTCGAGGACATCGGCTCGGTGCTCGAGGCTGGCGGCTCCGGGTTCGACCACGTCGTGCGCATCGAGTGCTTCCTCGCCGACGCCCGCGACTTCGATGCCTGGAATCGCATCTTCCGCGAGCGCTTCCCGGCTTCGCCGCCGGCGCGGACGACAGTGGTCACCGGCTTCGCCGTCGAGGGTCTGCTGATCGAGCTTCAGGTGATCGCCGGGGTGCCCGCGTGAGCGGTGGCAGGCGGGTCCTCGTCGTCGGCGGCGGTGTCGCCGGGCTCTGCACCGCCTACTACCTCGCCAAGCGTGGAGCCGAGGTCACCGTCGTCGAGTCCAACCGTGTCGGCAGCGGCGCGTCGGCCGGCAACGGCGGCTGGCTCTGCCCGGCGCAGGCCGGGCCGCTGCCCGAGCCCGGGTTGACCCTGATGGGCATGCGCGCGCTCCTCAACCGCGACTCGGCCCTCTACCTGAACCCCTCGAAGCTCAGGAACCTCGCGCCCTGGCTCCTGCGCTTCTGGTCCTACTGCAATCCCCGCGCCTACCGCCACGGGCTGACCTCGATGGCACGGCTCGGCGGCCGGGTGTTCGAGCTGGTCGAAGGGATGGTCGACGACGGTGTCGAGTTCGACCTCTACCGACAGGGGATGCTGATCGCCTCGCACGATCCGGTCGCTCTGCGGGCGGAGCTCGCGAAGCTCAGGCCGATGGAAGAGTTCGGCTACGAGCTCCCCGCCGACCTCGTCTCCGACGAGGAGCTGTGGGAGCTGGAGCCGGCGCTGTCGGACAACGTCCACGCAGGCTTCTTGATCAACCAGCACTGGCATGTGCGCCCCGAGTCGTTCAACCGGGGCATCGCCGCCGCCGCCCGCGCCCTTGGCGTCGAGGTCCTCGAGGGCGCCGAGGTCGTCGACTTCCAGGCGTCGGGCCCGCGGGTGCGCAGCATCCGTACCGCGGCCGGAGACCTCGAGGGCGACAAGGTCGTCGTCGCCGCCGGCTCGTGGACGCCGGCGCTCTTGGCGCAGCTCGGCGTCGACGTCCCCGTCCAGGCCGGGAAGGGATACAGCTTCATGGTCTCGCCGTCGGTCGTCCCCCGCCACGCGGTTCTGCTGGCCGACGTCCACGTCGGCTGCACGCCGTTCGGCGATCAGATGCGAATCGGCGGCACGATGGAGTTCAGCGGCGTGAACCTGCATCTCGACCGCCATCGGATCGACCAGACGATTGCCGGCGCCCGCGCCTCTTTCCGCGAGTGGATGCGGCCGGAAGTGGAATCCGAATGGGCCGGGATGCGCCCGATCGCCCCCGACGGGCTACCAGTGCTCGATCGTGCCGCGCCCTACGAGAACCTCTACGTCGCGACCGGCTACTCGATGCAGGGGATGACCCTCGGGCCCCCGGCCGGCGACGCGATCGCTGAGTTCATCACCACGGGTCGCCGGCCGTCGGTCCTCGAGCCCTTCACCTTGGACCGCTTCTCGCGGTTCCCCCGACCCCGCAGGAGGTATGAGCGAGATGGAAGCTGAACGCCCACCGCTCCGAGTCGGCATCGCCGGCTCGGGCAACATCGGCACCGACCTGATGCTGAAGGTCGAGCGTGCGAAGGGGCTCGCACTCGCCGGCGTCGCCGGCATCGACCCGGACTCCGACGGGCTCGCGCTCGCCGCCCGCCGCGGCCACTATGCGACCCCGGGCGGATTGGCGACGATGCTGGACCAGGTCGATGGGGTCGACCTGGTCTTCGACGCCACCTCGGCCCGTGCGCACGCTGAGCACGCCCGTCTGCTCGCCGAGCGCGACGTCAAGTCGGTCGACCTCACTCCCGCCGCATTGGGGCCGGCGGTGATCCCGGCAGTCAACCTGCGCGAGCGGCTGGGCGAGCCGGACGTCAACCTCGTCACCTGTGGGGCTCAGGCGACGGTGCCGATCATCGCCGCGATCGCCGATACGGCCCCGGTCTCCTACGCCGAGATCGTGTCGACCATCTCGGCCCGCTCGGCGGGGCCGGGCACGCGTCAGAACATCGACGAGTTCACCCAGACCACCGCCCGCGCCCTGCAGACCGTCGGCGGCGCCGAGCGGAGCAAGGCCATCATCCTGCTGAACCCTGCCGACCCTCCCATCGTGATGCGGAACACCGTCTTCGCCGACGTCGGCGGCGCCGATCTGGACGAGATCACCGCGGCGGTCGAGGCGCGGGTCGCCGAGGTCTCGGCCTACGTGCCCGGCTACCGCCTGACCGCACCGCTGCTGGTCAAGGACGGTACCGTCACGGTGCTGCTCGAGGTGACCGGGGCAGGTGACTACCTGCCCGAGTACGCGGGCAACCTTGACATCATGACCTCGGCCGCGATCCGGGTCGCCCAGCAGTTCGCCGAGACGGAGGTGGCAGCGTGAGCGGGCAGCGGATCAAGATCATCGACACGACGGTCCGCGACGGCTCGCACTCGGTCGCCCACCGGTTCTCTCCCGAGCAGGTGGCGAAGGTCGCGGCGGCGCTCGACCACGCCGGGGTCTGGGCGGTGGCGGTCGGCCACGGCGACGGCCTCGGCGGCGCGTCCCGCCAGTACGGGTTCCCCGCCCATCCGGACGCCGAGCTGATCGCGGCCGCCGCCGGGGTCATGGAGAACGCGCGGATCGCGACGGCCCTGTTGCCGGGGATCGGCACCAAGGAGGATCTGCGCGCCGCGCACGAGGCCGGCGCGACGGTGGTCCGCGTCTCCACCGTCTGCACCGAGGCCGACATCGGCGTCCAGCACATCGGTCTCGCCCGTGAGCTTGGCATGGCCGCCCACAGCCACCTCAATATGGCCCATATTGCGACCCCCGAGCGGATCGCCGAGAACGCCCGTATCGTCGTCGACGCCGGGGGCGAAGCGGTGTACCTGGTCGACTCCGCCGGAGCCCTGATGCGCGACGATGTGCGCGCCGCGGTGAAGGCGCTGCGCGAGGCGCTACCGGCCGAGGTGGAGATCGGGATCCACGAGCACAACAACCTCTCGCTCGCGGTCTCCAACAGCGTCGCCGCGATCGAAGAGGGGGCGACGATCATCGACGTCACGCTTGCCGGGATGGGAGCCGGCGCCGGCAACTGTCAGGCCGAGCCGCTGATCGCGGTGCTCGACCGGCTCGGATACGAGACCGGCGTCGATCTCCTCGGGGTCCAGGACATCGCCGACGACTTCGTGCGACCGGAGCTGATGCCGGGGCCGATCGTGATCGACCGCCTCACCGGCACGCTCGGCTACGCCGGTGTACCCGCAAGCTTTCTCCTGCACGCGATCCGCGCCGGCGAGCGCTTCGAGGTCGACCCGCGCGAGCTCATCCTCGAGCTGGGCCGGCGCAAGGCCGTCGTCGGCCAGGAGGACATGATCATCGACGTCGCCGCGGCGCTGGCGAGGGACGCGTGAGCACCCCGTCGCCGCTGGTCGTCCTCGACGACGATCCCACCGGGGCACAGGGGGAGGCCGGCGTCCCGGTCGCCCTCGAGTGGGATGTCGAGCTTCTCGCGTCGGTCGCGGCGCAGCGCCCGCTCGCGGTCCACCTGCTGACCAACGCCCGCGCCCTCTCGCCCACGGCCGCCGAGGCCGTGACCCAGGATGCCGCCGCCGCCGCGGCAGCGGCCTTCCCCGGTGCGCCGGTCTTCCTGCGCGGCGACAGCACCCTGCGGGCGCACCTGCTGCCCGAGTACGAGGGCCTGCGCGACGCCCTGTATCCCGGCAAGGAACCGATCCTCTTGCTGGTGCCCGCATTGCCGGCGGCGGGCCGGGTGACGATCGGGGGGATGCACTACCTCGAGCAGGACGGAAAGCGGGTGCCGGTGGCCGAGACCGACTACGGCCGGGATCTCGACTTCGCCTACTCCAACTCCCTCCTCCTGGAGTGGGCGGAGGAGCGCTCGGGGGGACGTTTCCCCGCCGCCCGCGGGCGCGTGGTGGGGCTGCGCGAGCTGCGCCGCGGTCCCGATGCTCTCGGCGCCGTCCTCGGTGAGCTCACAGGGGGCGGCGCCGCGGCCGTCGCCGTCGACAGCATCGAGCTTGCCGACCTGGGCCTCGTCGCCGAAGGGCTGCGCGCCGCGCTCGCCGCCGGCGTCGAGGTGATCGTCCGCTGCGCGCCGGCCTTCGTCGGTGCCTTCTCGGGCGCGACCGCCGACGGATTCGTCGAGCCTCCCGACGCCGGGCCGATCCTCGTCCTCTGCGGCTCCCATGTCCCTGCTAGCGGTCGGCAACTGGCGGCGCTCCTCGACCGCCATCCCGACAGCGCCGTCTGGGTCAGTCCCGAACGGCTCGCGGGCGCGGCCTGCGCCGAGGAGGTCGCGGGCGCGGTCGCGGCCGCCGAGCGCCGGCTCCGCGACGAAGGCCTGGCGGTGGTAGCGACGGAGCGCGAGCTGTACCGTGATGGCGACTCGGCGATGGCCGGCCAGGCCATCGCCGCCGGCCTTGCCGCCGTCCTGGCGGGCCTGCGCGAGCGGGTCGGCGTGGTCATCTCCAAGGGCGGCATCACCTCCGCCGTCAACGTCCGCATCGGACTCGCCAGCAGCCTCGCCCAGGTCCTCGGGCCGCTCCGCGATGGGGTGTCCCTTTGGAGCGTCGACACCCCCGAGCGTGCCCAGCTTCCATACGTGGTCGTGCCTGGCAACGTGGGAGGCGACGATGCGCTGGTCGACCTGATCGATCTGATCGGGGTGGCGGCGTGATCGCGCCGCTGTCGGAGGTCCTCGGTGAGCCAGGGTCGGGCCGGGCCGTCGGCGCCTTCACCGCCTACGACCTCGAGGCCGCATCCGGCATCCTGCGCGCCGCCGAGAGCCGTCGCGCCCCGGTGATCCTCCTGATCAGCCGTGCCTCCTTCGTCCGCAGCCGCGGCCCGGAGCTGCTCGCCGCCCTGCGCACCTGCGCGGAGCGGGCAGAGGTGGCGGTCTGTCTGCAACTCGACCACGTGGCCGACGGCGAGCTGATCGCCCGGGCGGGTGAGCTCGGCTGCGGCGCGGTGATGGCCGACGGCTCGAAGCTGTCGTTCGAGCGCAACGTCGAGCTGGTCGCCGCCGCCCGTGACCGTCTCGCCTCCAGCGGGGCCGAGGTCGAGGCCGAGCTCGGTCATCTGGAGGGTGGGGAGGACGTGGCCGCGCTCACCGAGGCCGGGTCCCTTACCGACCCCGACCAGGTGCCCGGCTTCGTCGCCGCCACCGGGGCCAGCTGCCTCGCGGTGTCGATCGGCAACGTGCACGGTGCCTATGCCGCGCCGCCGCGGCTCGACTGGGAGCGCCTGACGCGGATCCGCGAACGGACCGACATCCACCTCTCGTTACACGGCGCCTCCGGCTTGGACGCCGACCATGTCCGGCGCGCGGTCGAGCTCGGCGTGACGAAGGTGAACGTCAACCTCGAGCTCCGGCAGGCTTCGATGCTGGCCACCGAGCAGGTCCTGCCGCGGGCGCTGGAGGGCTTCGACCTGTTGGAACTGCATGATTGCCAGGTCGCGGCGGTGGAAGCGGTCGCCGCCGCCAAGATGGACGTCTTCGGGGGTGGCGCGTGACCGTTATCCGCCGGCTCGACCATGTGGCGATCGCCGTTCGCAACACCGACGCGGCGCTGCGGCATTTCCGCGACCGCTTCGGGCTGGAGGTACCGACCAGCGAAGTCATCGAGCGACCGAACGTCCGCCTCACCTACCTTGACTGCGGCAACGCCGCCATCCAGCTGGTTGAGCCGCTCGACGACAGCAGCCCGCTGGCTGAGTTCCTCACCGCCCACGGCGAGGGCTTTCATCACATCTGCTTCGGGGTGGACGACGTTACCGAGGGTGCCGCCGCCCTCTCCCCGGGTGGCACACCGCCGGCGACGATCGGCAGCGGTCGCGGCAGGCCTTCGGCGTTCGTCACCGGGGATCCGCCCTGCGGAGCACGGATCGAGGTTACGCAGTTCGACCATGAGCAGGACGTCGACGCGTCGACTGGGATGCTGGACAGATGAGCGCCGCCCGCGACCTCTGTGCCCCGCGACAGCTGATCGGCCGTCCGGTGGAGCAGTTGCCCACCCCGGCCCTGATCGTCGATCTGGCGAAGGTGCGGGCCAACATCGAGGAGATGCGGCGCCGGATGGAGACCGTGCCCGCGGCGCTGCGCCCGCACGCGAAGATCCACAAGAGCCCGATGCTGGGCCGGATGCAGCTCGAGGCCGGAGCGATCGGGCTGACCACGGCTACGGTGTGGGAGGCGACGGCGATGATCGAGGCCGGTCTCTCTGACGTCCTCGTCGCCAATCAGGTGGTGGGCCCCGGGAAGGTCCGCGAGCTGGCCCGGCTGGCCGGGCTCGGCAAGGTGATCGCGCTGGTCGACGACGCCGGCAACGCCGAGCAGGTCTCCGCCGCGGCATCGGCGGCGGGGAGCGAGGTCGGGATCCTGGTCGAGCTCGACGTCGGCCTGCACCGGGCGGGGGTCCGCGGGGTCGCGGCCGCGACCGAGCTTGCCGAGCTGGTCGTGCGGCTCCCGGGCCTGCGCCTCTGGGGCCCGTTCGGCTACGAGGGGCACTGCATGCTCGAGCCCGACCGCGACGAACGGGTGCGAAAGGCGCGTGCCGCAAACGGCGAGCTGCTGGAGCTCGTCGACGCCTTCGTCGCCCGCGGCCTGCCGACCGAGATCGTCGCCGCCGGCGGGCTCGGCACCTGGGACATCACCGGTGCCAACCCGCGGATCACTGAGATCCACGCGGGCTCCTACATCTTCTCCGATGCCTTCCACCGCAATCTCGTGCCCGGCTTCGATCCGGCGCTGACCGTGCTGGCAACCGTCATCTCGCTGGACGGCGCGATGGCGGTGCTCGACTGCGGCCGTAAGTCGATCGGCATCGATCGGGTGTCGCCGGAGCTCGTTGGCGCCGACGGCAAGGTTCGCTTCGAACATGGCGAGCACTTCATCCACGAGGAGCACATCGCCGTCGAGCTCGCCACTCCGGGCGTCCGGGTGGGTGACACCGTCCAGCTGATGCCCGGCTACTCGCCGACCACGGTCAATCTCTACGACTGCTACTTCGTCGCCGAAGACGGAGTCGTCATCGATGTCTGGCCGGTGCTCGGTCGCTATGGCAGCGAAACCTCAGGGTCGATGCGATGACAGAGGGAGAAGCGATGATCTTGCACGCCGGTCGGCTGGAGCTCGTCCTCGACGGTTCGGACCTGCGCTATCTCGCGCACGAGGGGCAGGAGATAGTCAGGCGCATATACATGGCGGTGCGCGACCCTGACTGGAACACCGTCCCCGCGGTCGAGCGCAGCCGTGACGTCGAGATCCGCGAGGACTCCTTCGCCGTGCGGATGAGCCTCTCCAATCGACAAGGTGCCGTCGACCTCGACTGGGATCTGGAGATCGACGGGCACGTAGACGGTCGCATCGAGTACGTGATGCGCGCGACGGCGAGGGCCGAGTTCTCCTTCGCGAAGATCGGTCTCTGCGTCCATCATCCGATCGCCGGCGTCGCCGGCCGGCCCTGGGCCGGAGCTGCGCACGGCTCCCTTGCGGAGGGTGTCATGCCGGACCTCATCTACCCGCAGGTTCCGGTGCGCGACGCGGCCGTGGATATGCCGATGCTGCCACCGATGACCGAGCTGACGATCGATCAGGCCGCAGGCTTCGTGCACTTCGATTTCGGCGGCGATCTCTACGAGACTGAGGACCAGCGGAACTGGAGCGACGCCTCCTACAAGACCTACTCGATGCCCGGATTCACCGGTTACCACCACACTGTCCGGGAGGGCGAGCGGTTCACCCAACGGGTGAAGCTGAGCTTCGAGCCACGCCGCGGCGAAGAGGCCACCCGGGCGCGCCGTCCGCGGCGATACCTCGGACCTCACGCCGAAGGACCAGTTCGCTTCGAGTTGGGATCTCCGCTCGGCCGTCAGGCCCCCGACATCGGTGTCGACCTCGGCGATCGGCCCGAAGCCGGGAGCGATGCGCGCGCCCGGTTGCTCGGGCCGGCGCATCTGCGCTTCGACCTGGACCTCGCGGCGGATGGTTGGGAGGGGACGTTGACGACGGTCCTCGAGAGCTGCGCGAAGGCGGACGCGGCACTCGAGCTGGCGCTGTTTCCTGCCGGCGACCCTCGCTTCAGCCCGGGCAAGGTGACGCGACCGCTCGAGCGGATCGCCGGAGCGGTCGCCGAGGCCGGGGCCCGGGTCGCACGCGTGCTCGTGTTCCCGGCCGGCGAGGAGGCGACGCCGGCGGCATGGATCCCGTTGTTGCGGGAGGGGCTCCCGGGTGACATCCCGGTCGGCGGTGGGACGAACCTGTTCTTCAACGAGCTGCACCGCTCGCTTCCCGACCTGCGCCCATTTCCACTGATCGCCTGGTCGGTGAACCCCCAAGTACACGCCTTCGCCGACGCCGATCTGGCGGAGAACCTGGACGGGCAGGCGGAGCAGGTGCGGGCGGCGAGGAACTTCGCCGGGGAGCGCCTGCTCTGCGTCAGCCCGATCACGCTGCGGCCGCGATTCAACCCCAACGCGCGCGAGGACGCGCCGGAAGCGGAGGGCGACAACGTCGACGGGCGGCAGCGCCACCTTTTCACCGCCGCCTGGACGATCGGCTCCTACAAGCAGGTGGCGGAGGCAGGTGCCGACTCGGTCACCTACTTCGCGCTGGCCGGGCCGTGCGGCGTCTTCGACGGCGGGGACACCTTCCCGGCGTTCCACGCGCTAGCCGACCTCGCGGCGCTTCGCGGGGCGCCGATCCTTCGCCTGAGGTCGGGAGAGGAGCCCTGGGTCAGCGGCTTGGCGGCTCGACAGGAAGGCTCGACGGTGGCACTGGTGGCGAACCTGGGCCAGCATCCTCGGACGGTCGAAATCGAGGCGGCGGGCGCGGTCGGCGGACAGCTCCGCATCCTCGAGAGCCGCTCCGAGAGCCTCGCACGCGAGGACCCCGCCGCCTTCCGCGATCACGGCGAGATCGTCCATCCCGCGGGCGGTGCCTTCGCCTTCGAGCTCGAGGCACATGGGTCGGCCCGGTTGCAGATGGAGCTGTCAGGCCACTAGCTCGCGGTCGTCTTCAGGCTGTATCGTTCGGCCGCCTTGGCCAAGAAAGAAGGATCGGGAGAAGCAGGCTTGGTCTTGACCAAGGCGCCGCGCCGCAAGCTGGCCGAGACCGTCGGCGCGCAGCTCGCCGAGGCGGTCAGGGACATGCCCGCGGGCACCCGCGTCCCCTCCGAGCGGGAGCTGATGAAAAGCCTCGGCGTC
>JAFDWF010000156.1 GCA_018268575.1 Actinomycetota bacterium | reverse complement strand
GAGGGGCCGAGCAGGGTGAAGAACTCGCCCCGGCCGAGCTCCAGCGAGAGGTCGTCGACGGCGGTGAAGTCGTCGAAGCGCTTGGTCACGCCCCGCAGGACGACCCCCGGCGAGCGCGCCGCGGCGGGGCCGGAGGCCTCGATCACGGCGTCGGCCGCCGCGTCCTTCCCGAGTGTCACCGCGTTGTCCCCCATTCGTGCCTCCTCACCCGCGACCCGTCAGAGCACCGCGCAGACGGCCTTCGTCTGCAGGTAGGCGTCGAGGACCTCGTGGCCCATCTCACGGCCCCAGCCCGACTGCTTGTAGCCGCCGAACGGCAGCGCCGGGTCGTTGTGGTTGTAGGTGTTGATCCAGACCGTCCCGGCGCGCAGCAGGGAGGCGGTCTGGTGAGCGCGCTTCAGGTCGTGGGTGAAGACGCCGGCGGCGAGCCCGTAGTGGGTGTCGTTGGCGCGCTCGACCACCTCCTCGAAGCTGTCGAAGGGGATCGCCGAGACGACCGGGCCGAAGATCTCCTCCCGCTCGATCGACATCTCCGGCGAGGTCTTGGTGAAGACGGTCGGTTCGATGAAGTAGCCGGTGTCGCCGATCCGCGAGCCGCCGGTGACCAGCTCGGCGCCGTCGCTGCGGCCCGCCTCGATGAACCCCGAGACGCGCTCGAGCTGCTCGGAGGAGATCAGCGGGCCCATCTCGCTCTCGGGATCGGTGCCGACGCCGATCTTGATCGTGCGGGCGACCTCGCTGACCCCGGCGACGACCTCGTCGTAGATGCTCCGTTGGATGTAGAGGCGCGAGGCCGCGGTGCAGCACTCGCCGATGTTGGCGAAGACCGCGTTGGCGGCATTGGGGATCGCGGTCTCGAGGTCGGCGTCGTCGTAGACGACGCTCGCCGACTTGCCGCCGAGCTCGAGCGTCACCCGCTTCAGGTTGCCGGCGGCGGCGCGGACGATCGACTTCCCGACCTCGGTCGAACCGGTGAAGGCGACCTTGTCGACGAGCGGATGGGCGACCAGGGCGGCACCGGTCTCGCCTTCGCCGGTGAGGATGTTGAACACCCCGTCGGGCACGCCCGCCTCCTGGATCAGCTCCGCCATCCGCAGCGCCGTCAGCGGCGTCTGCTCGGCGGGCTTCAGGATCACCGTGCAGCCGCAGGCCAGGGCGGGCGCGACCTTCCAGCTCGCCATCAGCAGGGGAAAGTTCCAGGGGATGATCTGGGCGACGACGCCGACCGGCTCGCGCACCGTGTAGGCGTGCGCCTGGCCGGGGCGGGGGAACGAGGAGAGGGCGATCGTGTCCCCTTCGAGCTTCGTGCTCCAGCCCGCCATGTAGCGGAAGAGGTCGCCGGCGAAGACCATGTCGATGGTGCGGGCGAGGTCGACCGGCTTGCCGTTGTCGAGCGACTCCAGCAGCGCCAGCTCGTCGGCGTGCTGCTCGATCAGCTCGCCGATCCGCCAGACGATCTTCGAGCGCTCCGCGCCGCTGATCGTGCGCCATCCGTGATCGTCGTCGAACGCCCGGCGGGCGGCGGCGACGGCCCGGTCGACGTCGCCGCTGCCGGCCAGGGCGACGCTGCTGAGCTCCTCCTCGGTCGCCGGGTTGCGGGTGACGAAGGTCCCGCCCTCCGCCGGCTCGACCCAGGCACCGTCGATCAGCAGGCGGTGGGTGCGCTTGGTGAAGTCCTGAACGGTCCCGTCAACTGGCGTCGCAACCGGCATCTCTTCCTCCTCTGACCAGAACTATGTGCTGGTAAGTATACAAATGAATACACCTCGCGTCAGATTGCCGCCGCGGCGCGCGGGTCGACGATCTCGCCGACGAACCGCTCGATCAGCCGCAGGTGGTCGCCTTGGTTCTCGGCCGCCCCGGGGATCGTCTCGTCGTAGGTGTCGAGGAGGACTTCCTCGATCCCGAAGCCCGCCAGCTGGTCGAGGTCGGCGCGGATCTGCTCGGCGTTGCCGCGGCCCAGCGGCCGGCCCGGATCGCCGACCGGCGCGGAGCGGATGTCCAGGAGGATCCGCGGCACGACCGGCGGCGGCGGCCGGCCGGCCGCCGCCGCCACCCGCGACAGGGTCGGCAGGCCGACGCTCTCCAGCCAGCCGGCGATCGGGCGCAGCGGGTGCCAGACGTCGCCGCGCTCGATCGCCCGCCCGATCGCGACCTCGCTGCTGCCGCCGACCCAGATCGGGATGCCGCCGGGCTGCGCCGGCAGCGGCCCCGTGTGGACGTGCTCGAACGAGCGGCTCTCGCCGCCGAAGGAGACCTCCTCCTCCGTCCAGCAGCGGCGCATCAGGTCCAGGTACTCGTCGCTGCGGCGACCGCGGCCGGCGAAGGGGACGCCGAGCGCCTCGAACTCTTCGCGCGCCCAGCCGACGCCGATCCCGAGGAAGAGGCGACCGCCGCTCAGCTGGTCGAGGTTGGCGGCCGCGCGGGCGATCGCCAGCGGGTGCCGGTACGGCAGGATCAGCACCGAGGTGCCGAGCCGCACCCGATCGGTGGCCGCCGCCAGGTAGCCGAGGGTCACCAGCGGGTCGTAGAAGGGCGTCTGGTACTCGGCGAAGACGTCCGGCGTGATCACCACGTGGTCGGAGATCGTCAGGAACGAGAAGCCGGCCTCCTCGGCGAGTCGCGCCCAGGAGTCGATCGAGCGGGGGCTCGCGTCGGGCCCGAAATTCAGCAGGTTCAGGCCGAACCTCACCGCTTGCCCTCGGCCTTCGCCGGCTCGGCGTCAGCCCGCTCGCGGTGCCAGGCGTCGGCGGGGCCGAACTCGCGCAGCCAGAAGCGGGCGATCTCGTCGCGCGGCGCGAACCAGACGTCGTCGTGGCCGGCGATGTGCCGCAGCAGGCGCTCGAGGCCGAGCAGGCGCGCGGGCCTGCCGATCACCCGCGGGTGCAGGCCGATCGACATCATCCGCGGGGTCGCGGCGCTCTCCGCGTAGAGGACGTCGAACGCCGCCTTGCCGTATTCCTCGAATTCGACCGCCGTCGAGAGCTGCCCCTTCCAGAAGCGGATGTCGTTGACGTCGAGGGAGTAGGGAACCGTCAGCAGGGGCCGACCCTCGACCGGGATGAAGTAGGGGATGTCGTCGTTGACCGCGCCGCAGTCGTAGACCACGTCGTTCTCGCTCAGCAGGCGCTGGGTGTCTTCGGTGTTCGGCGGCCGGGTGAACCAGCCGAGCATCGGCCGCCCGGTCAGGCGTTCGAGCTCGCTCTTGCAGCGGGCGATGTCCTCGGCCTGCTCGGCCGGGGTCAGGTTGATGTGCTGGCGCCAGCGGTAGCCGTGGCCGACGACGTCGCAGCCTCGCTCGACCAGCGCCTCGACCACGGCGGGGTTCAGCTCCAGCGCCTGGGCGCAGGCGAAGAACGTGGGGGCGATCTGGAACTGGTCGAGCAGCTTCAGCAGGCGCCAGATCCCGACCCTGCTGCCGAACTCATAGGTCGACTCGAGGAACAGGTTCCTGGTCCCCGCCGGGACGACGTAGGGCGCCTCGACCAGGGTCTCGACGTTGGCGTCGCCCTGCAGCGGGCTCGCTTCGGACCCTTCCTCGTAGTTGATCACCACGTTGACGGCCAGCCGGGCCCCGCCGGGCCAGCTGAACGTCGGCGGCTCCGGCCCGTAGCCGATCAGGTCGCGCGGTGGCACGGCGCTCGTCAGCTTCTGATGCAACCCCGAATCGTTCATCGATCCCTCTCTCCCGGCGGTCCGTGAGTACCCAAGCGTGCGCAGCAGTATACAAAGGTCATCCCACGGCGCCCGCTACCGACTTCTGGGCCTCGACCATGACCGCGCCCATCAGCTCCACGGCGGCGGCGATGTCCTCCACCGAGGCCTGCTCACGGGGGCTGTGGCTGAGCCCGTCGACGCAGGGGATGAAGAACATCGTCGACGGCGCCCGCCGGGCGACGATCGCGGCGTCGTGCCCGGCGCCGCTGGGGAGGATCTGGTAGGTGAGGCCGCGCTTCGCGCACTCGCGATGGGCGATCATCCGCGGCCAGGCCTCGAGCACCACCGGCGCCTGGTCGGAGACGACCTCGCCGCTGATCCCGACGTCGCGCGCTTTGGCCAGCGCCCGCGCCCGCTCGAACACGGTCGCGGCGGCCTGGCGCTGCAGATCGGCATCGATGTCGCGGATGTCCATCCAGAGCTTCACCTCACCGGGCACCGTGGTCACGTTGTTGGGATGGACCTCGATCCGACCGACGGTCGCCACCGTCGATCGGTAGCCGCGCCCGACCTCCTCGGCGGCGAGGATCAGCTCGCTCGCCGCGGCCAGCGCGTCGGAGCGCATCGGCATCGGGGTGGCGCCCGAGTGGTCGGCCCGACCGACGAGGTCGAAGCGCAGGCGGACGCTGCCGGCGATCGCGTCGACCAGGCCGATCCGCGCCGAGCCCGCTTCCAGCTGCCGGCCCTGCTCGATGTGCAGCTCGAAGAAGCAGAGGATCTCCTCGCCGATCCAGGGCTCCATCGCGACTGGCTCGAAGCCGAGCTCGGCGGCGGCCGCGGCGAGCCCGGTGCCGTGGGCGTCGCGCAGGCGCTCCGCCGACTGCTCGTCGAGCAGGCCGGCCGCCGCGGCGCTGCCGAGGTTCGGCCGGCCGAACCGCGCCCCCTCCTCGCCCGCGAAGACGACCACGCGGACGCCCGCGCTGACCCGGTCGCCGGTGAGCCGCGCCGCCTCCATCCCCCCCAGCACCCCGGCGACGCCGTCGTAGGCGCCGCCCCTCACCACCGTGTCGAGATGCGAGCCGAGCAGGAAGTAGGGCTCCCCCTCGCGGTAGACGGCCACGGTGTTGCCGGCGCGATCGGTCTCGCAGCGGGCGCCGTCGGCTTCCGCCCAGGCGATGAACTGATCGTGCGCGGCCCGCTCGGGCTCGGTGTAGGCGAGGCGCGTGTTGCCCCCCTCCGGATCGGCGCCGATCGCGGCGATCGTCCGCAACCGCTCGCCGAGCCGGCCGACCAGATCCTCGCTCATGGGTTCCGTCTCGACATGCGCAGGAGCTCGGACTCGAGGAACAGGGCGCGAATCGAGACTCCCGCCTCGGCGAGGCGCCGGCCGGCGCCGTTCTCGCGGTCCAGCAGGCAGACGATGCCCAGCAGGTCGGCCCCCAGCGCGAGCAGGGCCGTCGCCCCGCCGTGCGCCTGCCCGCCGGTGAAGACGACGTCCTCGACCAGGACGCAGCGGATCTGCGGGTAGTACTCGCCGTCGAAGCGGATCGCCCCGTCGGCCTCGCGACGACCGAGCAGGAGCGGGATCCCGGTGTGCTGGGAGAGCGCCGTCCCGAGCGTGGCGGCGGCCACATCGACGACCGCGAGGCGCTCGGCGTCGGTGGGGAGCAGGTCGGCGAGGAGGCGCGCCGCGCGGATCAGGAGGCCCGGCCGGGTGAGCACCAGCTGCTTGTCGAAGTACCGATCGACGCCGGCCGGATCAGCGCTCGGCCGGAAGACGTAACCGCCGCGGCCGAGGTCTTCGGCGAGCTCCGTGCGGAGCTCCTCGCGGGTGACGTGAAAGACCTCGGTCAAGCCTCACCCGGCCGCGGGGCCCTTGCGACCCCAGCGGCCCCGGTCCCAGCACCAAATGGGTTGCTCGACTTCTTCACCAGCTGTATACGCTAGCATCCTTCTGTGTCCGCGGCGCTGACGACGACTGTCGGCACCGCCGCGACGCTTCCCCGCTGCCGTCCGCTGCTCGTTCACTTGAGCACACCCTGGTGTGCTCAAGTGAACGAGCGCGCCAGTGCGGTCGGGCGGTTCAGCCCCACCCGCCGGAGGCGGTCCAGCCGCTGTTAACGAGGAAGTTGGCACCGGTGACGTAGGAGGCGGCGGAGGAGGCTGCCGCACGACCACCGCCTCTCCCGGCGCAAGCGCCTGCCGCCGGCCGACCTGGCGGCCGAGACCTTCGTCACCCAGCCGAGCTCGACGCCGCAGCACTGGCGCGGCTTCTGGCTTCTGGTCGACCAGATCGGAAGTCGCCCGGCGATCTCCCCCCACGTCGCCGACAAGCTCGACGATTGGCTCCTCCTGATCGGCCAGGGCGAGGGAGTCGACACCGCCCCGGCCGTGATCTCGCGCTACTACCCCTGGCCCGAGGTCGCCTTCGTCCCCCTCGTCGACGCGCCGCCCGCGACCCTCGCCCTCGCCCTCGCCTGGCGCCACCAACCCCCTGATCCCCGAGTTCGCCAAACTCGCGCGCGCCGTGGCGACGGTTGCGGCTCAGAACCCGGCCACCTCCTACCGCCTCCCGGAGGACGACTGACAAGTGATTCCACGACGGTGTGGGCGGTGGGGCGGTCGGTCGGTCGGTCGGTCGGGGAAGGGTTCGGGCCGGGTAGGGCTGGCGCCCGGAGTGGTTCGGGCCTGAAGCATTGGAGTTCCGGCGTCCCGGGCGTCTCGGAGGCGACCCGGGCAGGCTGTGGCCGCCTCCGAGACGCCCGGGACGGGAGGGTTTCGGGGGGAAGCTGGCGCAGGGACCGGCCGGCGCACGGACGGGTGCGTGGCGGGGGAGCCGGCGCGGGACGGTGCGTGGCGGGGGAGATCCCGCGGGGCCGGGATCCCGGCGCCTGATCCCGGTCTCCGTGACGGGACGGACGAATGCGACGTCTCCGTGACGGAGCCGAGGAAAGACGCCACGAAGACCGTGCGATCCGCGCGGGTCCCGTAGGGGAGATGCATGGATCCGGCGGGATCCCCGCCGGATCATGGTCG
>JAFDWF010000155.1 GCA_018268575.1 Actinomycetota bacterium | reverse complement strand
TGCGCAAAGCTCCCCCCGAAACCTCCCGTCCCGGGCGTCTCGGAGGCGGCCACAGCCTGCCCGGGTCGCCTCCGAGACGCCCGGGACGTCCGAACTCCGATTCCTCCGGCCCGGACCACTTCCGGACCCTCACCCAGGCCCAGGCCCAGGCCGCACCGGCGAGCCCACCGCGGATCGACCGCTACGCGGCCTCGGAGCTGAAGGCGGGCTCCGCCTCGGCGGCCGCCACTGCGTCCGGAGACGTCGGGCCGCTTTGGATCACGGCCAGGGCCACCGCGATCGCGCCGACCAGGAGGCCGGCGCCGACCACGAAGGCCAGCTGGTAGCCGCTGGTCAGGGCCGCGTGGGAGCCCTCGCCGCTCGCCACCAGGTCGGTGGTACGGTTGGTCGAGAGGGTCGCCAGGACGGCGAGGCCGAGGGCGCCGCCGACCTGGAGGGTCGTGTTGACGAGGCCCGAGGCGAGCCCCGCCTCCTCCGGCCGCACTCCCGTCATCGCCAGGCTCATCACCGACGGGAAGGAGAGGCCGGCGCCGATGCCGACCAGCACCATCGCGGGCAGGACTTCGGACCAGTAGCTGCCGTCGACGCTGATCTGGGAGAAGAGCGCCAGGCCGGCACCTACGGAGACGAGGCCCGGCACCAAGGTCGCCTTGGCGCCGAAGCGCAGGTTCAGTTTGGCCGAGAAGCCGAGCGAGAGGGTGCCGATGATCGCCGTCACCGGGATGAAGGCGAGGCCGACCTCGAGCGAGTCGAAGCCGAGCACTTTCTGCAGGTAGAGGGCGCCGAGGAAGAACATCCCGTACATCCCGGCGACCATCAGGCCCTGCACCACGTTGGCCCCGGAGAGGTTGCGCGAGCGGAAGATCCGCAGCGGCACCAGCGGGTTGGCGGCGCGCGCCTCGCGGGTGACGAAGGCGACCAGGAGGAAGAGCGCGCCGGCGCCGAAGCCGAGCGTGTGGGCCGATCCCCAGCCGTAGTTGGAGGCCTCGACGATCGCGTAGACACCGATCATCAGGGCGGCGACGATCAGGCCCGCGCCGGGGAGGTCCGCCCCCTGGGCGAAGCCCATGCCACGGTCGCGCGAGAGGTAGCGCAGCGCCAGCACGCCGGTCACGATCGCGATCGGCAGGTTGACGATGAAGATCCAGTGCCAGTTGATGGCCTGGGTGATCGCGCCGCCGGCGAGGAGGCCGATCGAGCCGCCCGCCGAGGCGACGAAGGAGTAGACGCCGATCGCCCTCGCCTGGTCCCCGGGCTCGGGGAACATGGTGACGATCATGCCAAGGATGACGGCCGAGGTGAGCGCGCCGCCGACGCCCTGGATGAAGCGGGCGACGACCAGCACGGACTGGCTGTCGGCGAGCCCGCAGGCGAGCGAGGCGCCGGTGAAGAGGACGAGCCCGGTGAGGAAGACGTCGCGGCGCCCGAGCAGGTCGCCGAGCCGCCCCGCCAACAGCAGCAGGCCGCCGAAGGAGATCAGGTACGCGTTGATGACCCAGGCGAGGCTCGACTGCGAGAAGCCGAGGTCGGTCTGGATCTTGGGCAGCGCGACGTTCACGATCGTCGCGTCGAGGACGATCATCAGCATGCCCACGCAGAGGACCACCAGGGCGATCCAGCGCGAGCGGTCGGAAGTTGACGAAGATTGAGCTATGTTGTCATTGGTAAGTGACATGGGATCGTCACTGTAGCAAGGACTATCCTTGATGCAAGGATGATCTTGGTAAATCATGGAATAGCCATGAATCCGGCGACTCAAACCCCCCAGACGACCGGCACGATGGGGCTGCTCTCGCAGCTGAACCGGGTCGTCTACCGCCGCGCCACCGAGGAGGTCCTCGGGATCAAGCTGAAGCAGTTGATCACGCTTGAAATCCTCGCCCGCAACGAAGGCTGCCTGCAGCAGGAGCTGGGCGCGAGCCTGATGGTCGACCCGAACAACTGCGTGCTGCTGCTGAACGAGCTCGACCAGCACGGCTTCGTCGAGCGGCGCCGCGATCCTGAGGACCGCCGCCGCCACATCGTCGTCATCACCCCTGCCGGGATGAAGGCGCTGAGGAAGGCGGAGGAGAAGCTCGAGGCGCTGGAGGGCGAAGTGCTCGCCAACCTGGAGCCGGCCGAGCGCGAGCAGCTGCGCGACCTGCTCGCCCGCGCGATGGACGGCCAGGACCCGAACTTCGTCTGCGGCGGATAGCGGGCCGCAGGTTTCGGGTCTCAGAGACCCGAAATATTCCTCAGACGGAGTCGACCGATCTCAGTCGACGCTGCCGAAGCCGACGTGGGTGTCGCGCGAGGCGATCCGCAGGAAGGCGACCTTGCCGAGGTAGAGCGAGATCACGCCGTCCTCGGTGTGGAGGTCGTGCCAGCCGCCCTTCTCGAGCTGCTTGCGGAGGTCCTTGAGGTCGTCGTCGGCGAGCCGGGCGGCGATCACCTGGCCGCCTTCGAAGCCGATCTCGACCCGCTGTGCTTCAGCCATCAGTGCCCTTTCGCTGGTTCGACGATCTCGGTCAGTACCCCGCCGGTCGAGCGGGGATGGAGGAAGGCGATGCGGCTCGCGCGGATGCCGACCCGCGGCTCGGCGTCGATCAGCTCGATGCCGGCGGCGACGAGGCGCGGCAGCTCGGCGTCGATGTCGTCGACTGCGTAGGCGACGTGGTGGAGGCCCGGGCCGGAGCGGGCGAGGAACTTGCCCACCGCGGTGTCGGGGCCGAGCGGCGCCAGCAGCTCCACGTGGCCGTCGCCGACGTCGAGCAGCGCCGCCTCGACCCCCTGCGCCTCGACCGTCTCCCGGTGCACGAGCTCCATCTCGTAGCCCTTCGCGTAGAGGGCGATCGAGGCATCGAGGTCCTCGACGGCCACCCCGATGTGGTCGATGCGCCCAAACATGCGGCGGAGTCTATGCAGACGGCTCGCCCGGGGCGGGCTCGGCGCGGAGGATCTCGGCCATCGCCGCGAGGCTGACCTCGAGCTGCTCGGGGCTCGGCTCCTTGGTCGCCCAGAGGCGCTGGATCTCACGGCCGGGGGCGTGGAAGGCCTCGGCCAGCGGCTCGCCGTGGTGGCGGTCCGACCAGGCGAAGGCCTCGACCGCGAGCGAGGCGCCCGCCAGGCCGACCACCGCCCGGGTGGCGTTGCCCGGCCGGTCGACGAGACGCTCCAGGGCGATCGTGCCGAGCGCCGACATCAGCATCATCGGGACGACCAGGTTGGAGCCGCAGCGGTCGTGCTCTTTCGGCACCGCGGCGACGTCGTCGACGCCCTGCTCGTAGGCGGCGATCGCCTTGTGCTCGGCCCCGTGGTAGGCGGCGAGGTCGCGGTCGGAGAGGGCGATCAGGGCCGGGACGGCGCCGATCGCCTGGATCACGCCCTCGCGCGCGGCGGTGGCGGGGACGCGGCGGCGCAGCAGGCTGGAGAGACCGAGGGTGAGCGCGGCGGCGCCGAGGACGCGGGGCTCCTCGAATGGGAGGCGGGCGGCGCCCATCCGCTTGCGGACCAGCGGCAGGACCAGCATCGCCTCGGCCAGTTTCACCGGGCCGCGCAGGCCGGGCGCTTTGGCGACCAGGCCGGGGACCAGCTCCGGCTTGCGTTCGGAGGCGACTTCGATCGAGCCGTCGGGGCGACGGACCGCGGCGGCCCAGTGGGTCGGGCCGTGGACGAGCAGGCCGTTGCGCAACGCCATGCCGCCGAGCCGCAGCTTCTTCGGCTTCGAACCCGCCTTCGCTTCCGTTTCCGCCATCGAGCAGACGATACGCGACCGGCGCCGAGAACAGAGAGGGCGCCGAAGCAAGGTCGGCGCCCTCTCCCCCTGTTCTTAATCCCGGCCGGAAGCCCCCAGTCCGAGCCTCCGGCCGGTGTTACGGCTCTCCCTGGCATAGCTTGGAAAGCCGCACTTAAGAAACCCGGTCCGGGGTGGAAGTTGCGCTCCGCTCCGGCACTTCGCCTGAAGTCGATTCAGTCGGAACCGGGCTTGCCGAGCCGTTTGCGGAGCTCGGCGAGGCGTTCGCCGAGCGCCTTCTCGCGGCCGCGGTCGGTCGGCTCGTAGAAGCGGCGCTCGGCGAGGCCGTCGGGGAGGTGCTGCTGGGCGGCGACGCCGCCGGGCTGGTCGTGCGCGTAGAGGTAGCCCTTGCCGCGGCCGAGCGCCTTGGCGCCCGGGTAGTGGGCGTCGCGCAGGTGGTCGGGCGGGGTCTGGGCGCCGTTCTCGCGGACCTCGGCGCGGGCGGCGCCGATCGCCGTGGTCGCCGCGTTCGACTTCGGCGTCAGCGCCAGGTAGATCGTCGCCTGGGAGAGGTTCAGCGCGCACTCGGGCATGCCGACGCGGTCGACCGCGCGGGCGGCGGCGTCGGCGACCAGGAGCGCCATCGGGTCGGCGTTGCCGATGTCCTCGGAGGCGAGGATCACCATCCGGCGGGCGATGAAGCGCGGGTCCTCGCCGCCCTCCAACATCACCGCCAGGTAGTAGAGCGAGGCGTCGACGTCGGAGCCGCGGGTCGACTTGATCCAGGCGGAGATGAAGTCGTAGTGGCGGTCGCCCTGGCGGTCGTAGTCGATCGCCCGCCGCTGCAGCGCGTCCTCGATCGCGGCGACGTCGACCTCCTCCCCGCCCGCCCGCTCGACCGCGCGCTCGAGCCCCGAGAGCGCCGCGCGGGCGTCGCCGCCGCTGCGCTCGGCCAGCATCGCCAGCGCCTCGCCCGAGATCGGCGGCGGCTCGGCGACCCCCCGCTCGGGATCGGCGAGGGCGCGGCGCAGCAGCTCCTCGACCTGGGCCGGCGAGAGCGGCGCCAGCTCGTAGACCTGGCTGCGCGAGATCAAGGCCGAGTTGACCTCGAAGTAGGGGTTCTCGGTGGTCGCCCCGATCAGGGTCAGAAGGCCTTCCTCGACCGCCGGGAGGAGCGCGTCCTGCTGGGCCTTGTTGAAGCGGTGGATCTCGTCGAGGAAGAGGACGGTGCCGCGGCCGTTGGCGCGGCGGCGCTCGCGCGCCCGTTCGATCACGCCGCGGATCTCGGCTTTGCCCGCGTTGACCGCCGACTCCTCCTCGAAGGCGCCGTCGGCCATCCGCGCCGCGATCCGCGCCAGCGTCGTCTTCCCGGCGCCCGGCGGCCCGTAGAGGATCGCCGAGTGCGGCCGGCCCGATTCGATCGCCGCCCGCAGCGCCGACCCCGCGCCGACGATGTGCTCCTGGCCGACCATCTCGTCGAGCGTGCGCGGCCGCATCCGCACCGCCAGCGGCGCGTCGGCGGGCACCGCCTCGGCGGCTTCGCCGCCCGCCGCGCCGCCGGTGTCGAAGAGCTGGTCGCTCATCGCCCCAGTATGAGCGCCGCGCCGCCCGCCGCCGCGCCTCACCCGTGCAGGGCAAGGAAGGGAGCCAGGCAGATCAGCGCGGTGGCGAGCGCCAGGCGCAGCCGGTGGGTGGGGACGGCGTGGGCGATCCGCCAGCCGATCAGGACGCCGGCCAGCTCCGGCACGCCGACCGCGACGGCCAGCGGCCAGTCGATCGCGCCCCGGGCGGCGTAGCCGACGGTGCCGACCGAGGCGATCAGGATCGACTGCACCTGGGCGGCGCCGAGAGCGTCGAGGACCGGCATCCCGGTGACGACCAGGAGCGGCACCGCGAGCATCGGCCCGCCGATCCCGAAGAGGCCGGCGGCGACGGCGACCACCATCCCGACCGCGGCGACGATCACCGTCGGCGGGTGGCCGGCCCGGGCACCCACCCGGCGCTCGCGGGCCAGGACCAGGACTCCGGTGGCGGCGACGGCCGTGGCCAGCAGGATGCCGAAGCCGCGGCCGGAGACGGCGCCGTTGACCAGCACGCCGATCGGCGTTCCGACCAGCGCCGCGGCCGCCAGCACCGATGCCGCGCGGCGGGTCGGCGGGCGGCGCAACTGGCCCGAGCGCCAGTAGGCCAGCGTGCCGAGGGCACCGGTCGCGACGTGGGTGACGATCGCGGTCCCGGCCACCTCCGCCGGCGAGAGGTCGGTCAGCACGAACAGCCCGACGGTCACCAGGACCCCGCCCGGGCCGACCGCCGTGATCCCGATTCCGGCGACCAGCCCGAGGGCGACGAGCCCGACGAGCGTGCCTGCCGCGACCTCGAACAGCGCCGCCTGCGCGCTCACCGCCACGGGTCCGGAGTCTAGGACGCGAGAGGCCGCGACCTGGTCGGCCGTCCCGGGGGGACGATGTACGCTCGATCGATGGAGAGCGCAGCGCAGGTCGCGGGGACCGTGAGGATGCTCGAGTCGCGCAGCCCGACCACCGGCGAGGTGATAGGGGCGGTGCCGACGCTCGAGCCCGAGGCGGTGCAGGGGGTGGTCGACGAGGTCGCCCGGATCCAGCCCGCCTGGGCGCAGCTGACGACGCGCGACCGGGCCCGCTACATGTTGCGCGCCGCCGACGCGCTGCTCGACGAGATCGACGAGATCGCCGAGCTCCTGGTCTGCGAGCAGGGCAAGCCGCGGGTCGAGGCCTACACGATGGAGCTGCTGCCGACCGTCGACGCCCTCCACTGGGTCGCCAAGGCGGGGCCGAAGATCCTCGCCGACGAGCGGGTGCGGATGACGCAGGCCTTCACGCTCTCCAAGAGCGGCCACTTCTCCTACGAGCCGCTCGGCGTGGTCGGGGTGATCGCGCCCTGGAACTACCCCTGGTCGATCCCCTTCGGCGAGGTGGCGATCGCGCTGATGGCGGGCAACGGAGTGGTGCTGAAGCCGGCCTCGCTGACGCCGCTGCTGGGGGAGAAGATCCGCGCCGTGTTCGAGCGCGGCGGCGTGCCCGAGGGGCTGGTGCGGGTCGTCCACGGCGGCGGGCCGGTGGGCGAGGCGCTGGCCCGCTCCTCGGTCGGCAAGGTCTTCTTCACCGGCTCGGTCGACGTCGGCAGGCACGTCGGCGAGGTGTGTGCGTCCCAGCTCAAAGGATGCGTGCTGGAGCTCGGCGGCAAGGACCCGATGATCGTCTGCGCCGACGCCGACCTCCCCAACGCGGTCGGTGGGGCGGTCTGGGGCGGCTTCGCCAACGCCGGGCAGACCTGCTCGGGGATCGAGCGGGTCTACGTGCTGCGCGCGGTTGCCGACCGCTTCCTCGCCGGCGTCGTGCGCGAGGCGGAGCGGCTGCGGATCGGCGACCCGCTGCGCTGGGAGACCGAGATCGGGCCGATGACTTCCGACTCGCAGTACGAGACGGTGGCCCGGCTGATCGACGACGCGGTGGCCGCCGGGGCGACGAAGCTCTGCGGCGGGCCGGTCGAGGTTCCCGACCTGGAAGCGGGCAGGTTCATCGCGCCGACCGTCCTCTCCGGCGTCACCCACGAGATGCGGATCATGCGCGAGGAGATCTTCGGGCCGGTGCTGCCGGTGGTCGTCGTCGACTCCGAGCAGGAGGCGATCGACCTCGCCAACGACTCGGAGTTCGGGCTCGGTGCCTCGGTCTGGACCCGCGACCGGGCGCGCGGCGAGCGGATCGCGCGGGTGCTCGAATCGGGGATGGTCTGGATCAACGACCACTCCTTCAGCCACGGCGCGTGCCAGTGCTCCTGGGGCGGGGTGAAGAGCTCGGGGCTGGGACGGTCCCACAGCAAATTCGGCTTCTACGAGTGCGTGAACATCAAGATGAACGCCTGGGAGCCGGGGCTGACGCGGGACTTCTGGTGGCACCCCTACGACCGCACCCTGGGCGAGGCGGTGCGCAACTCGGCGAAGCTCCTCTACGGACGCGGCGAGGTGCGGGCGAAGGCGCTCCGCGACGGCGCCCGGCCGCTGCTGCGGGTCGGTCGCCGCACCGTGCGCCGCGGCTGAACCCCCTTCCTTTTGTCGCCCAGAGGGCGACAAAAAGGAAGGGGCTGGGCGAAAACCGACAGAATCGCGGCCATGCCACCGGATCAAGAACCGGCGATCAGGCTGGTCGGGCTGCGGCGCGTCTACGGCGAACGGGCGGCGCTCGAGGACCTCAGCCTGGAGACGGCGGCGGGGAGCTCGCTCGTCGTCCTCGGCCCCAACGGCGCCGGGAAGACGACGCTCTTGCGGATCCTCGCGACGCTCTTGCGGCCGACCGGCGGCGAGGCCTCGGTGCTCGGCTGCACGCTCCCCGGCGAGGCCTGGAAGCTGCGCGGCAAGATCGGCTACCTCGGCCACGAACCGCTGCTCTACCGCGACCTCACCGGCCGCGAGAACCTGCGCTTCCACGCCAAGCTGCACGGGATCACCGGGGCGCGCGCCGAGGCCCGGATCGAGGAGCTGCTGGAGGCGGTGAAGCTCTCCCACCGCGGCGACGAGCGCACCTACGAGTTCTCCGCCGGGATGCGCCAGCGCCTCGCGATCTGCCGCTGCGTGCTACACGAGCCGGAGCTGCTGCTGCTCGACGAGCCCGACTCGAACCTCGACATCGAAGGCCGCGAGATCGCCCGCACCCTGATCGGTCCCGGTGCCGGCCACACCCGCGTCGTCGTCACCCACGATCCTGACCGCTTCCTGCCCGAGGCCGACCAGGTGCTGCGGCTCGCCATCGACGCCCCGGCGGTGGTCTCGTGAGCGCGGAGTGCCCGAAGTGACCTCCTCGCGCACCGCCTTCGCGGCGATCCTCGCCAAGGACCTGCGGGCCGAGCTGCGCACCCTCCAGTCGCTGCCCGCGATGGCGCTCTTCGCCGTCACCGCCTTCGTGATCTTCCGCTTCGGCCTCAACCGCAGCCACCTCGCCGGCAGCCTCGCCGCCGGGGTGCTCTGGGCGACGCTCCTCTTCGCCGCCGTGCTCGGCATCAACCGCCTCTTCGTCGCCGAGCGCGAGGAGGGCGGCTTCGACGCGATCCGGCTGGCGCCGATCGACCGCAGCGTCCTCTTCACCGCCAAGGTCGCGGCACTGATCGTCTACCTGGCGGCGCTGGAGCTGATCGCGGTGCCGATCTTCGCCCTCTTCTTCCTCAGCTCCGCCGCGTCGCTGCCGCCGCTGATCCTGGTCCTGGTGCTGGCCGACATCGGCCTCGCCGCGACCGGCACGCTGATCTCCTCGATGGCGGTCAACTCGCGCGCCCGCGACCTGCTCGTGCCGCTGGTCCTGCTCCCCCTGGTGGTGCCGCTGATGATCGCCGCCACCGCCGCCACCGAACCGCTGATGCTCCTGGGCGGAGTCTCCTACCACCGCTTCGGGACCTGGCTGATAGTCCTGGGCCTATACGATCTGATCTTCGCCCTGCTGGGCTACGCGGTGTTCGACTTCCTGCTCGAGGACTGAGCCGCGCCGCCCGGCAGCCGCACGGACACACCCAGCATGTACGGCAAAGGACTCAGACCGCTCTCGATCGCGACCGTCGTGGCTTTCGCGATCACGCTTTCGCTGGTCTTCTTCTACGCCCCGATCGAAGCCGACCAGGGCTTCCTGCAGAAGATCTTCTACCTACACGTGCCGCTGGCGATCGTCTCGCTCTGCGGCTTCATCGTCGGCGGCATCTTCGCCGTCCTGCACCTGCGCCGCGACGACCCGCGCTGGGACGCCTACTCCTACGTCTCGATCCACATCTCGGTGATCTACGCCTGCGGCGCCTTGATCACCGGGTCGATCTGGGCGAAGGGCTCGTGGGGCCACTGGTGGGTCTGGAACGAACCGACGCTGGTCAGCTTCCTGATCGTCTTCCTGCTCTACGCGACCTACTACCCCTTCCGCTACGCGATCGAGGACCGCCAGCGCCAGGCGCGCTACGCCTCCGTCTTCGCGATCACCGCGGGCGCCTTCGTGCCGCTCAACTTCCTCGCCGTGCGGATGTCGGCCTCGCTGGTCCACCCGCGCGTCTTCGCCACCGCCGAAGGCGGCCTGCCGGGCTCGATGATGCTGGTCTTCCTCTGCGCGATCGTCTCGATGGCGCTGCTGTGGACGACGCTGGTCAAGTTCGAGCTCTCGGCGAAGAGTGCCCAGGGCCAGCTGAAGCGGCTGCGGCGCGCCCTCGACGCGCCGAGCGGCCCGCCGTCCTCGCGGATCGCACCGGAGGTCCACTGATGCTCGCCGTGCTCCTCGCCGCCGCCCCCTCGATCCCCAACGACGTCGGCGGCAAGTACGTCGCCGGCGCCTACATCGTCTTCGTCCTCCTGCTGCTGATCTACGTCGCGATCATGGGCATGAAACTGGCCCGGATCGAGCGCGGGCTGAGGGAAGTGGCGGAGATCGCCGAGGCGAGGAAGGACGACGTCGACGTCGACCAAGCCGCTCCCGGACGCGGGAGCCAGGAGCCATCCATATCTGATTCTCTGGCTCCTGGCGGGAGCAGAGGAAGCGGCGCTTGATGTCCGAGATCTTGGCGCTGGGGGTCTCCCACAAGACCGCGCCGCTCGACCTGCGTGAGCGCCTCTCGCTGACCGAGGGACGGGCGGTCGCGGCGCTGCGCGAGCTGACCGAGGCGGCGACGATCAGCGAGGCCGCGGCGATCTCGACCTGCAACCGGACCGAGCTCTACCTGGTCGTCGCCGACCCGGTCGCGGCGGAGTCGGAGGCACTCGGCGTGCTCACCCGCAAGGCCGGGACGCGGCCGACCGAGCTGCTCGGCCACCTCTACTCGCTGCGCGGCATCGACGCCGGCCGCCACCTCCTGCGGGTGACCGCGGGGCTCGACTCGATGATCGTCGGCGAGGCCGAGATCCAGGGCCAGGTCAAACGTGCCTACGAGCTGGCGCTGGTCGAGGGCGCCACCGGGCCGATCCTCAACCGCCTCTTCCGCGGGGCGCTGGCGGCGGGCGGACGGGCGCGCAACGAGACCGCGATCGGGGAGCGCGGCGTGTCGATCCCCTCGGTGGCGGTCGAGGTGGCGCAGCGCGCCCTCGGCGACCTCGCCGAGCGCAAGGTGCTGATGATCGGCGCCGGCGCCACCGCCGAACTGGTCGCCCGGGCGCTGGTCACGCGCGGGGTCGAGACCGTCTTCGTCGCCAACCGCCACCACGACCGCGCGCTCGGGCTGGCGCAGCGCTTCGAGGGCGAGGCGATCCGCTTCGAGAACCTGCCCGAGCAGCTGGTCGCGGTCGACGTGGTCGTCTCCACCACCAACTCGCCGCACCACATCATCGAGCGCGACGGGCTCGAACAGGTGATGGCGGAGCGCGAAGCGCGCCCGCTGCTCCTGATCGACATCGCCGTGCCGCGCGACATCGATCCTGCCTGCCGCGAGATCCCCGCGGTCAGCGTCTACGACATCGACGACGTCCAACAGATCGTCGAACGGAACGCGGGCGTGCGCGAAGCCGAGGCGACGCGGGCGGAGCGGATCATCGAGACCGAGCTCGACCGCTTCCAGAAGTGGCTCGCCTCGCTCGAGGTGGTGCCGACGATCACGGCGCTGCGCGAGCACGGCGACGAGGTCGTGCGCCGGGTGATGGCCGAGAACGAGAACCGCTGGGAGAGCCTCGGCGATGCCGACCGGGCGCGGGTGGAGCTGATGGCGAGGGCGATCGCCTCGCGGATCCTGCACGAGCCGACCCGCAGAATACGCCGCGCCGCCGGCCACGATGACGCCTACCAGTACGTGAGCGCGCTGCGCGAGCTGTTCGGGCTCGACGTCGAGACCGAGGTCGAGTCGGAGGCCGACGCGGCGGGCAAGGTCACCGAGCTGCGGCCCGGCCAGGGCTGAGCCCGGGCCTTGGCGCTGCGGATCGCCACTCGCGGAAGCAAGCTGGCCTTGACCCAGGCCGGGATGGTCGCCGAGATGCTCGGCGGCGCCGAGCTGGTCGAGGTCTCCTCCGACGGTGGGCCGGGCGACAAGTCGCGCTTCGTGCGCGCGGTCGAGGCGGCGCTGCTCGACGGACGCGCCGACGTCGGCGTGCACTCGGCGAAGGACCTGCCGGGCGAGGAGGTCGAGGGGCTGGAGATCGCCGCGGTGCCGCCGCGCGAGGACCCCTGTGACGCCTGGATCGGCGCGGGCTCCTCGCTCGAGGACGCGCCGGAGGGGGCGCGGGTCGGGACGGTGAGCCTGCGCCGGCGGGCGCAGCTCCTGGCGGTGCGGCCCGACCTCCAGGTGATCGACCTGAACGGCAACGTAGACACGCGGCTGCGCAAGCTGGCCGAGGGCGACTACGACGCGATCGTCCTCGCCGCGGCGGGATTGCGGCGGTTGGGGCGCGAGGCGGAGATCGGCTTCCGGGTGCCGGCCGTGCGGATGGTCCCGGCGGCGGGGCAAGGGGCGCTGGCGGTGCAGGTGCGTACGGGCGACGAGGAGACTGCGGCGGCGGTGCGGGCGATCGGCGACGAGGGCTCGTTCGCCCGGCTGCGCGCCGAGCGCGCCTGCTTCACCCGCCTCGAGGCCGACTGCTCGACCCCGATCGGCGTCCACGCCGAGCTGAACGGGGGAGTGCTCCGCGTCGGCGCCTTCGTCGGCCTTCCCGACGGGAGCGAGTGGGTCCGCGACGAGCTCGAAGCCGACGCGTCGGACCCCGAGGCCGCGGGCGTGGAGCTGGCCAAGCGCCTGCTCGGCGCCGGCGCCGCCGAGCTCCTCGCCCGCGCCGCGGAGGCAACAGGTTGACGGGCGGGACGGCGTGAGCAGCGCTCGGGGCGGGGTCGTGTACCTCGTCGGGGCGGGGCCGGGGGATCCGGGGTTGATGACCCGGCGCTCGCTTGAGCTGATCGCCGACGCCGACGCGATCTATTACGACCGGCTGATCCCGCCGGGGGCGTTGGACGGGGCTCGCGACGATGCCGAGCTGATCTACGTCGGCAAGCAGCCGGGGGTGCCGTCGGTGCCGCAGGAGGAGATCGGCGAGCGGCTGACCCGGGCGGCCCGGGCCGGGAAGAGCGTCGTGCGGCTGAAGGGCGGCGACCCCTTCGTCTTCGGCCGTGGCGGTGAGGAGGGCGAGGCGCTGCACGAGGCCGGGGTCGAGTTCGAGGTCGTGCCCGGCGTCACCGCCGGGGTCGCCGCGACCGCCTACGCGGGCATCCCGGTCACCCACCGCGACGACGCCTCCGCGGTCGCCTTCGTCACCGGCCACGAGGACCCCAAGAAGGCCGAGACCGCCCTCGACTGGGCTGCCCTCGCCGCCTTCCCCGGCACCCTCGTCTTCTACATGGGGGTCAAACGGCTGGGCGAGAACGCGGCGGCGCTGATCGCCGCCGGGCGTGATCCGGAGGAGCCCGCGGCGGCGGTCGAACGCGGCACCTGGCCGGGGCAGCGGACCGTGGGCGCGACGCTGGCGACGCTCGCCGCGGCGGTCGAGCGCGAGGCGGTCAAGGCCCCGGCGCTGATCGTGATCGGCGACGTCGCGGCCCGGCGCGAGGCGCTGGCCTGGCTGGAGCGGCGGCCGTTGCACGGCCGCACCGTGGTCGTCACCCGGGCGCGGGCCCAGGCGAGCGGCCTGGCGGCGAGGCTGCGCGGGCTCGGCGCGACGGTGGTCGAGCTGCCGGCGATCCGGATCGAGTCGCGGATCGACACCGATGAGGTGCGCGCCGCGGCGGCGACGATCGGCGACTACGGCCTCGTCTGCGTCACCAGCCCCAACGGCGCGGACCTGCTCTTCGAGGCACTCGCCGAGGCCGGGCGGGACGCGCGCGCGTTGGCCGGCGCGACGGTCGCGGCGATCGGCCCCGGCACGGCCCGCGCCCTCGCCGCCCACGGCATCGCCGCCGACGTGGTCCCGCAGCGCTTCGTCGCCGAGGCGCTGGTCGAGGCGCTCGCCGACGTCGAGGTCGAGGGCAAGCGGGTGCTGGTGGCACGCGCCGCCGAGGCCCGTAACGTCCTCCCCGACGCGCTGAAGGAGCGCGGCGGCGAGGTCGACGTCGTCGCCCTCTACGAGACGGTGCGCGAGGCCGCCGACGCGGAGGCGGTCGAGGCCATACAGGCCGCCGACTACGTCACCTTCACCTCGTCCTCGACCGTGAAGAGCCTGACCGAGGCGCTCGGCGACCGCTTCCCGGCGGCGGCCCGGATCGTCTCGATCGGCCCGGTCACCGGCGCCGCGGTCCGCGAGGCCGGCCTCGAGGTCGCGGTCGAGGCCGACCGTCACGACGTCGAGGGCCTCCTCGCCGCCCTGCTCGCCGACGCCGCCACGCATTGACCGACGAGCCGTGGAGCGAAACTCCCGCTATGCGGGAGCAATCCTCCACAGCAGGCTCGGTGGAGGCACGGTTCGGCACGCCGCACCGCCACTATCGCCGCACCGACTCGACGAATACGCGTGCGAGGGAGCTCGCGGCGGCGGGGGCGCCCCACGGGACCATCGTCACCGCCGACGAGCAGACCGCGGGCCGGGGGCGGCAGGGTCGCACGTGGACGGCGCCGCCCGGCTCGGCGCTTCTCTACTCGGCAGTGCTCCGTCCCTTGGAGCCCCGCCACTCGGTCCTCCCCCTCTCCGTCGCCCTCGCGGTCTGCGAGACGGCGGAGCGCCTCCGTCCCGGCGTCGAGTGCAAGGTCAAGTGGCCCAACGACATCCACCTCGAAGGCCGCAAGCTCGCCGGCATCCTGATCGAGGCCCGTCCCCAAGACGGCTGGGCAGTCCTTGGCGTCGGCCTCAACCTCACGATCTCCCAAGACGAGTTCCCGGAGGAACTGCGAGAGCGCGCCACGTCCCTCTTTCCGGCCGCCGACCGGGCGAGCGAGGCGTCGGCTTCACTGAGTTCGGCGCTCGCCCAATGGCTCGCCGCCGACGAGTCCTATGTCCTCGCCGCCTGGCGCAAGCGCGATGCGCTCCGCGGCCGCGAGGTCAGTTGGGAGAAGGGCAGCGGCGTCGCCGACGGGATCGACGAGCGCGGCCACCTAGTCGTCCGACTCGCCGACGGGGACCGCGTCGCCCTCGGCGCCGGCGATGTGCATCTGACCAGCTTCTGAGGCCGCGGCGGCTTTCACTTTCGCCGCTTTCGGTTTCGCTTTCCGTTTGCGTTTCGGCTTCTCCGCGTCGCCTTTGTCCGCGTCGTCTTTGGCTTTGGTGGCATTACGTTTCGCCGGTTTGCGTTTCGGCTTCGGCTTGGCCGCCTCCTCCGGCGCCTCGGCCTCTACCTCGGCGTCGCCGTCCTTCGCGGCTTTGGTCGCTTTGCGCCGGCGAGCTCGCTGTGGTTTCTCCTCGGGCTCGGGCTCGGCGCTCGCGCCGTCTTCGCCGTCCGCAGCTTTCGCTTTGCGGCGGCGACTCCGTTTCGGTTTCGCCGCACCCTCGCCATCGGCCTCCGGCGCGCCGCCGTTGCTCGACGCCTCCATCTCCACCGCGGCGCCGTCCTCGTCCGCGGCGCCGCTCTCGACCGCCTCCGCCCCGCTCTGCACGGCCTCCGCGACGGCACCGTTCTCCCCCTCGCCGCCGCCGTTGCCGCGCTTATTGCGCTTGCGCCGCCGCTTGCCGCCTTTGGGGAAGTTCCGCAGCAGCTCGCGGGCGACAGCGCTCGGTTTCCGCGCCATCCGCATCCGCGCCCCGCGCAGCACCTCCTCGCCCTCCGGCGTGTGCGAGACCGCGGCGGCGAGCAGCGCCACCGCCAATCGGCGGTCCTGTTTGCGCGCCGCGTGGACCAGCCGGCGCGCGTTGCGCCCATGCGCACGGCCGCTCGAGTTGACCAGGAGGCCGAGCAGCCGCTTCGTCTCCGGCCAGCGCTGCACCGCGTACTCCTCGTGCAGTTCGCGGGTGTAGCCGGCCAGCCGCCAGACCCACGCCTGCGCCTGGTCCCGACGCCCGATCCGTTTGTCGATCAGCGCCTGCAGCATGGTCTTCGTCCCCGCCCGCTTGTCCTCGCGGCTCCAGGTGCCGACGATGTCGATCGCGTCGTCGAAGGCATCGGGATCGCCGAGGTCGGCGATCTCGCCCAGCGCTTTCAGCCGCAGCTGCGCGTTGCGGTTGCGCTGCACGCAGGTCAGCAGGAAGCGGCGCCGCAGCTCTTTGGTGCGGTCGTTCTGCAGCATCGCGCGGGCGCGCCGCCAGCCCTGCGTGTTGACCCGCGCCCCGGCCAGCGCCGCCCAGGCGTGCTGCTCGGGGTA
>JAFDWF010000154.1 GCA_018268575.1 Actinomycetota bacterium | reverse complement strand
GCGCTTCAGCTTTTTCAGCGTGTTGTTCTCGATCTGGCGGATGCGCTCGCGGGTGACGCCGAAGGTGCGGCCGACTTCCTCCAGCGTCAGCGGTTCCGCCCCGCCGAGGCCGTAGCGCAGTTCGATCACCTGGCGCTCGCGCTCCGGCAGCGCGTCCAGGGCCCGGCGCACGCCCTCCTTCTGCAGGTGCTCGCTCGCTTCCTCGAACGGCTCCAGGACCGCCTCGTCGGCGACGAAGTCGCCGAGCTCCGATTCGTCCTCGTCGCCCACCGGTTTCTCCAGCGAGACCGGCAGCTGGGCGACGCGCAGGATGTCGCGGACGTCGGCGACCGGCCAGCGCAGCTCCTCGGCGATCTCAGTTGCCTCCGGCTCGCGCCCGAGCCGCTGCACCAGCTGCCGTTCGACGTGCGCCACGCGGTTCAGCTTCTCCACCATGTGGACGGGGATGCGGATCGTCCGCGCCTTGTCGGCGATCGCCCGCGTCACCGCCTGGCGGATCCACCAGGTCGCGTAGGTCGAGAACTTGTAGCCGCGCCGGTAGTCGAACTTCTCCACCGCGCGGATCAGCCCGAGGCTGCCCTCCTGGATCAGGTCGAGGAAGGAGAGGCCGCGCCCCAGGTAGCCTTTCGCGATCGAGACGACGAGGCGCAGGTTGGCCTCCACCATCTGCCGCTTGGCCAGCATGTCGCCGCGCTCGATCCGTTTCGCCAACTCGACCTCCTGCTGCGCGGTCAGCAGGTCGACCCGGCCGATCGAGCGCAGGTAGAGGCGCAGCGAGTCGAGGCTCGGTTCGACCGTCAGGTCGAGTTCCTCTTTCTTCGGCGCGCTGGTGGCGCCGTCGCCGCCGCGCTGCTCTTTGTAGGCGCTGACGCCGTCCTCGGCGATCACGTCGACGCCGTGCTCGACCAGGTTGGCGTGGAGCTGGGAGACCTGCTCCTTGGTGATCTCCACCTCCTCGAGCGTGGAGGCGATCTGCTCGTAGGTGAGGTAGCCGCGCTCGCGTCCCAGCGCGATCAGCCCGGCGAGCTCCTCGATCTCGGGCGCGCTCGCGCCGCTCTCCTCGCGGTCCACGACTTCCACCGTCTCCATCGGTTCGATGATCGGTGCCTCCTGAACTATCTCTCCCCCGGGACCCCCCCGGCAGCCGGCCCCAAAGCTCCGGCAGGCAGCGAATTATAGGCAGGGTCGTACTCCATCGCTGACCGATGGAAGGGGGTCGCAGGCGGGGGTGTCTAGGCTTTGCCGATGACCAACGAAGCGAGCACCTCCCTGCGCACCGTCCCCGATGTCCAGTCCGGCCTGCCGGCGACCCAGGTCAGCCTCTCGCGGGTCGGCGTGACCGGCGTCGAGAAGGTGATCCGGGTGCGCGACGGCGACCGCGAGAACCTCTTCTACGCGGAGATGGAGTGCTTCGTCGACCTCGAACCGCGCCAGGCCGGGGTCCACATGTCGCGCTTCGAGGAGATCGTCGGCGAGGCGATCGACGAGGTCGTCCTCGGCGAGGCGTTCAAGGCCGAGGTGCTCGCCGCGCACGTCGCCGAGAAGGTGCGCGAGCGCCAGCACGGGCGGCGCGCCGAGGTCTCGCTGACGGCCCGCTACCCGGAGATCGTCGCGACCCCGGAATCGGACATCGAGACGCAGGAGATCTACGTCCTCTTCGGCACCGCGGTCGCCTCGGAGACGGGCACTCGGACGTTGACCGGGGTGCAGGCGCAGGGAATGACCGCCTGCCCGTGCGCGCAGGAGATGGTCACCGGGCTCTCGCGCGAGCGGCTCGCCGCCGAGGGCTTCGACGACGAGCAGATCGACCGCATCGTCGGCGCCGTGCCGATCGCCACCCACAACCAGCGCGGCATCGGCACCCTCCACGTCGGCTGCCCCGAGGGCGGCCCGGCCTGGATCGACGCGCCGGACCTGCTGCGGATCGTCGAGAGCTCGATGAGCTCGGAGATCTACGAGCTGATGAAGCGCCCCGACGAGATGTCGGTGGTGGTGAAGGCGCACGAACAGCCCCGCTTCGTCGAGGACTGCGTGCGCGAGATGGTCCGCCAGGTGGTCGAGGACTACCCCGACCTGCCCGCGGGCACCTTCGTGATGGCGCGCCAGGAGAACCTGGAGACGATCCACCGCCACAACGTGGTGGCGGAGCGCTACGGCACGCTGGGCGAGCTGCGCAAGGAGCTGACGAGCGGCGAGCACACCGCCCATCACCTCTCGATGCGCGAGTGGCTCGACTCCTCCGCGGACTGAGGCTTCCGCTGATCGAGCCAATCTTCCCGTGCGGGAAGATTTGGATCTGAGCCAGCGACATTCTGCATTGATCTTCCCGTACGGGAAGGATTCGCTTTAAACCCGGTCCACGCGGGCTATTCTTCCCGTACGGGAAGATGATCTTCCGGATCGACACCCCTGAGTCACTCGGCGCTGCTGTCCGGCGTCGCCGCGGTGAGCTCGGCCTCACCCAGGAGGAGGTCGCCGGGATCGCCAACACGGGGCCGCGCTTCGTCGGCGAGCTCGAGGCGGGGAAGCCGACGGTGCAGCTTGCCGAGCTGCTCCGGGTCCTCGGCGCCCTCGGCCTCGACCTCGAGGTCAGCGACCGATGAGCGACCGCCCGACCACCGAGCTCGAAGTCTTCCTCCACGACGCGAGCGTCGGCCGCCTGGAGCGACTGAGGCAGGCAAGGCTGCGCTTCACCTACCACCCCGCCTGGATCGAGGCCGAAGGGCAGCCGCTGTCCCTCTCCCTGCCGGTCCGTCCCGAGCCCTTCGAGGACGACGAATGCGGACCGTTCTTCGCCGGCCTCTTACCGGAGGGCGACTTCCTCCACGCCGTCGCCCGAGCCTTCGGGGTCTCCGCCGACAACCCCTTCGCGGTGCTCGCCGAGATCGGCGGCGAGTGCGCCGGCGCCGTCGCGGTGGGGCCGGTCGGCGGGGCGCCTCCGGGCTCGGCCTCCCCTCCGCCTCGCTGGCTGCCTGAACCAGAGCTGGAGACCTTGCTCGACGAGATGCCGCGCCGACCCCTCGTCCTGCTCGAGCGAATCGAGGAGGAAGACGGGATCCGCATCTCGCTGGCCGGAGCCCACGACAAGACCGGCGTCCTCTGCCGAGACCGCGAGATCGGGCTGACCACTGGCAGGCCGCCGAGCACCCACATCCTCAAGCTGCCGATCGCCCGCGTCGACGAACCGATCGCCAACGAGGCCTACTGCATGACCCTCGCCTCGGCCTCGGGCCTCACCGCTGCACCGGTCGAGCCCCGGGTCGTCGGCGACCACGAGTTCCTGCTGGTCACCCGCTACGACCGCGGCGACGATGCCTCCCGCTTCCACCAGGAGGACTTCTGCCAGGCGCTGGGGGTCGGACCGGACGAAAAGTACGAAGGCGAAGGAGGCCCCGATGCGGCCGACTGTGCGGCGCTGCTGCGACGGAGCTCGGCGGCACCAGCCGTGGATCTGATCGAGCTCCTCGACTGCCTTCTCTTCAACTTCATGATCGGCAACCACGACGCGCACGGCAAGAACCTCTCGCTGTTGCTCGACGGCCCGGGGGCGGTCCGGCTGGCGCCGTTCTACGACCTTCTCTCGACCCAGGTCTTCGAAGGCACCCGTAGGAAGCTGGCGATGCGGCTCGGGGGCGAAAACAAGCCCGAATACCTACGCCGGCGGCACCTCGACCGCTTGGCCGACGACCTCGAGGTGAACCCGTCGTTCGTGCGGCGGCGCCTGCAGATGCTGGTCGGGCGAGTGCGCTCGTCCCAGGAGGACGCGCGCCGACGCCTGCCGGCCGCGTTTCAGGACCGGGCGATCATCGAGCGCATCGACACGGTGATCGAGGAACGGGCGAAGCGGCTGCTCAAGGCGCGCGCCGAAGATCCCTGATCAGGCGGCCTCGCGGGTGGCGGTCGACCCCGCCGCGCGTTCGCGCTGCTGCTCCTCGATCCGCCGGCGCAGGCCGAAGAAGTAGTCGGCGCCGCTGATCACGGTCGCCGCCAGGGCGACGTAGACGAGGACGTCGACGGCGAGTGGGGCCGGGTCGAAGGAGATCAGGGCGAAGACCGCGGCGGTCTGCAGGACCGTCTTCGCCTTGCCGAGCCAGGAGGCGGCGATCACGAGGCCGCGCTCGGCGGCGATCGTGCGCAGGATCGTCACCGCGACCTCGCGGGCGATGATCACCATCGCCACCCAGGCTTCGAGGCGTCCCAGCGAGACCAGCGAGACCAGCGCGCCGATGATCAGGAGCTTGTCGGCGAGCGGGTCCATCAGCTTGCCGAAGGTGGTGATCGAGCCGCGCGAGCGGGCGAAGTAGCCGTCGAGGCCGTCGGTGAGCGAGGCGAGGGCGAAGACGATCGCCGCGATCACGTCTCCGTTCGGCGTCTCCCCGAGCAACGCGACGACGACCACAGGCACGGCGAGGATGCGCAGCATCGTCAGCGCGTTGGGCAGGTTGAGCGGGAACACCGTCCCTCAGTCTGACGCAGCGGCGCCTGCCGCGGGCGCCG
>JAFDWF010000153.1 GCA_018268575.1 Actinomycetota bacterium | reverse complement strand
GGCATGATCCCGAGCAGCGTCCCGTAGGGGCCGCGGCGCACCACCGCGGTGCCGTCGCCGCCGAGCAGCTCGATCGGCTCGTCGGCCAGCAGGTCCTCGGCGTTGTCGGCGTAGAAGTGGTAGATGTCGCCGGCGAAGTCGGCCTCGCCGACCGCCTCGGCGAGCGGCTTGCCCATCTCCCGGGCGATGATCGCGCCGAGCTCGGCGCTGCGCTCCTTGTGCAGGTCGCCGACCTTGCGGATCAGCGCCGCGCGCTCGGCGACGGTGGAGGAGCCCGACCACGACTTGTAGGCGGCGTCGGCGCGGCCGATCGCGGCGCGCAGCTCGTCGTCGGTGATCGTCGGGTACTCCTTGATCGTCTCCCCGGTGGCGGGATTGACTACGGCGTAATCGCTCATCCTGGCTCCCTCACTGACTGCTGAAGTTGGGTCGGTGTTCAGAACCTACCCGGTCGCCGGGGTCAGTCCACGCCGGTCTGTACAGGCCGAGCGGGGTCGCGACTCCACTGCGACCAAGAACCGGTGAAGAGGCGGCCGCCGTCGCCGAGGCCCGCCTGCTCCATGGCCAGCAGGTTGTGGCAGGCGGTGACGCCGGAGCCGCAGTAGGAGATGACCGCGGCGGCATCGTCGACGGCGAAGCGGGCGCGCAGGTCGGCGAGCGGGAGGAGCTTGCCGGCGGCGTCGAGGTTCTCGCGGCAAGGGACGCTGCGCGCGCCGGGGATGTGGCCGGCGCGCGGGTCGAGGTCGTCGGGCGCGCCGGCGAAGCGATCGGCCGGCCGGGCGTCGATGAGGGGAGCGCCGGCCGCCGCGGCCGCGGCCTCGTCGATAGTCACCAGGCGCTCGGCGGGCCAGGGGCGGGCGGTGAAGGTGGCCGGCTCGCGCGCGGTGATCCCAACATCGAGGTGGCGGACCGCCGCCGGTGCGTTCGCACTTTCCTTCATCTGTTGTAGGGAAGTGCGAACACTCGCGTCGGGTGGGGCGCCTTCCCAGGCCGCGAGGCCGCCGTCGAGCAGCGCCGCTTCGTGCCCGATCACGCGCAGCATCCAGACGAGCCGCGCGGCGATCACCCCGCCCGCGTCGTCGTAGGCGATCACGGTGTCGTCGTCGCCGATCCCCAGCGCGCCCATCGCGGCGGCGAAGTCGGTGGGCTCGGCGAGCGGGTGGCGGCCCCCGACGCTCGCGTCGACCCGGCCGGTGAGCGCGGTGTCGAGGTCGACGAAGACGGCGCCGGGGATGTGACCGGCGGCGTAGGCGTCGCGGCCGGAGCCGCCGTCGGCGTACCAGCGGCTGTCGACGAGCACCACCTCGGCGAGGTGCTCGCGGGTCCACTCGGCGTCGACGAAGGGCGGGATCACGGTCGGCGGCCAACGCTACCGAGGCCGGCTCGGCGCTAGGGTCGGCGACTTGGACCGGCCGTTCCTCCTCGCCCAGATCAGCGACCTCCACCTCGGCGAGCGGGCGAGGGACGGGGTCAAGCCGAAGGGATGCCTGCGGGCGGTGGTCGCGGCGCTCGGCCGGCTGCCCGATCCGCCCGACGCGGTCCTCGTCTCCGGCGACGTCGCCGAGCACGGGGCGCCGAAGGAGTACCGGCTGGCGGCGAAGACGATCGGCCGGCTCGGGGTGCCGATCTACGTCCTCCCCGGCAACCACGACGACCGGGCCACGATGCGGGCGTCGTTCGGGATCCCGGGCGAGGGCGACGCGCCGATCGACTACGCGGTCGACCTCGGTCCGCTGCGCCTGGTGGTCGTCGACTCGACGATCCCCGGCGAGGATCGCGGCGGCTTCGAGGCGGGGCAGCTGGGGCAGCTCGAGGCGGAGCTGGCGGCGTCGCCGAAGCCGGCGATCGTCGCCATGCACCAGCCGCCGCTGACCACGACGATGGCCGACTGGGACGGGGTCAACCTGCCGGCGGCCGATCGGGGGGCGCTGGCCAGGGTGATCGCCCGCCACCCCCAGGTCAAGGCGATCGTCGGCGGCCACCTCCACCGGGTGGCGAGCGCGGCGCTCGCCGGCTGCCCCGTCCTCGCCGCCCCGAGCACCTACCTGCAGGCGCGGCCGAACTTCGCCGCCGAAACGGTCGAGCTCTACGGCGGCGCCCCCGGCTTCGCCGTCCACGTCCTGCGCGGCGAGGAGCTCTCGATCCAGGTCGAGATCGTCACCCCCTCCGGCGACTGAACCCTCCTCCGGTGGCGTGCGTAACCCGCACAGTCACTTCTAAGGAGGAAAAAGATGAGAAAAGGGACCGCAGGGATGCGGAGGACTTCGCTGGTGTCGGCCCTGCTCGCGCTGGTCGGCGTGATCGTGATCGCCGGCTGCGGCGGCGGTGGATCGACCAGCTCGAGCTCCGAAACGAGCGGCGGCGAAGGCAGCGCGACCCCCGCCGCCAACAAGGGCGGGGGCGGCGGCGAAGGCACGATCTCGACCGCCGAAGTCTCCGGCCTCGGCAAGGTCCTGGTCGACTCCGAAGGGATGACCGTCTACCTCTACACCCCCGACGAAGGCTCGACCTCGGTCTGCTACGGCGGTTGCGAATCGGCCTGGCCGCCGGTGGTGGCGAAAGGCAAGCCGACCGCCGGCGAAGGCGCGATGTCCTCCGCCCTCGGCACGACCAAGCGCAAAGACGGCTCGATGCAGGTCACCTACGAAGGCCACCCGCTCTACACCTTCGTCGGCGACAAAAGCCCCGGCGAAGCGACCGGGCAGGAAGTCGAAGGCACCTGGTTCGTGATGAACGAAGCGGGGGCGGCGGTCAAAGGGACGGCGTCCGCGGGGGGCGAATCCGAACCCGAACCGGCGAAGGAAGAAAGCGGCGGCGGGTACGGCGGCGGTTACTGAGCGGCTCGGGGCGCGGCCTCTCCGGGCCGCGCCCCGCCGCCGAAGGGCACTCAGCGTTCGCGCTGGGCCTTCATCTTCTTCGGCAGCAGCGGCAGCCCGAAGTTGGCGCAACCGAGCCCTTCGGCCTGGGCCAGGAGGCTCCGCCGGTGCCCGTACCATTCGAAGTAGCCCTTCGGCATCCACTTGGCGATTTCCCAGACCACTTCGGAGTAGGCGCCTTCCTTGGTCATCGCGCGGAGGATCGGCCAGTGCCGGGAGGTGGCCATCGCCTTGTCGGCTTCCAGCTCGGCCGCGGTGTCGCCGGAGCGACGCGACGCGCCCCACTGGCGCAGCCAGAGGCAGGAGACCGTGCCCGCCGTCCGCGCCCCCACCTGGTAGCGGTCGGTGACCAGCCCTTCGTCGGGGACCCGCGACGGGGAGAAGCTCTTCGGCACCGGGATCCCGCGCAGGACTTCGCCGACCACGTGGTTGTACGCGGCCGGGGCTACCACCTTTGCCGGCATCGCCGCCAGCCAGGTCCCCGGGTCGACCTTGGTCAGCCAACCGAGCCGTTCTTCGAACGCCTTCAGGTCGGGGACCGCGGCCCGCAGTTCGAACACGTCGCCGCCCGTGGCCCAGAGCGCGGTCATCTGGCGGTTGCCGGGTCCGCCCTGGTTGACGTAGAACTCGGCGCGCGTGTCGACGTAGGCCTTGGTGCCGAGGACCGGCAGCCAGAGCGTCTTGCGGCCGTGCGGGTGCGGTAGCCCGCGGAGCGAGGCGATCGTCGCCTGCAGGCTCGCCCGGTGCCAGTCGAGTTCGACCCGGCGCTGGCGCACCGCGGGCGGGAACATGCCCGACTCGCGCGGGTGCTTGTTGCTCCCGCTGATCTTGACCGTTTCGTAGGGGATCGGCTTGCCGGTGACGAATTCGATCGACCCGTTGGTGCCTTCGCCCGCCCGGCCGCGTGATTCCTCGGTGTTCTGCACCCGCCAGCCCGGGCCCTTCAGCAACAGCAGGGGGCTGGCCCCGGTGGGAGAGGTGGACTCGGCGCCCTGGGCGACCCCGAACCCGGCTCCCAGGCAAAGAACCGCCACCAGCACTGCGAGCTTCATCGTCGTTCCTCCTTTGCCTGCGGCCCGGGCGAGCCGAATTCTTGCGCTCATCACCCCTACATGTCCGGTCCGCGCCGATCGTTGCGGGGGCGATCGAGATCGGTCAGGGAGCGCGCCCGGACTCGACCGCCCGCGGCCGCGAGATCACGATCTGGACCGTGACCATGATGAGGACGATCAGGGTGACCAGCCGCTCGCTCCTGCCGAGCTCGAAGAAGAGCCCGTAGACCTGGATGCCGGCGGCGACGAGCTGGGCGGCGACCGGCAGCAGGATCGAGCGCCAGCCGACCACGTCGCCCTCGAAGTCCGCGGTCGGCTTGCCCGCCCAGGAGGCGGCGGCGATCAGGACCGCGCCGGCGCTCCAGAGGAAGCTGTAGTTGCCTTCGACGAGGACGCCGCGGGCCTGCTGGATCGAGAAGAACCCGTCGGCGAGCGCGATCACGGCGATGCCGAGGCCGAGCAGGAGCCAGGTGCGCCCGGGCCGCCAGGCGAGCAGGCCGAAGACCCCGAGCACGGCGCCGAGCAGGACGACGTCGAGGATCGGGTAGCTGAAGTCGACCGCCGTCGCCTGCCAGGTGTCCGCCGAGCGGTCGGCCACCGGCTGCACGATCAGGGCGACCGCCGGCGTCATCACCACCAGCATCGCCGCCACGCCGTCCATCCAGCGGGGCAGCTCGAAGGCCTGCACCCGTTCCTGGATCAGCACCGCCATGCCGATCGCGGTCAGCGGGTACCAGGCGAGCCAGAGCGCGTCGGCGGCGGTCGGGTAGGGCGGCGCGGGGTTGCCGTTGTAGAGCACGTCCCAGAGGACGGTCCCGAGCGCCCAGGCCCAGAGCCCGGCGCCGATCCAGAGCCACGGCCGGCGGCCCTCGCGCTCGAAGGAGCAGCGGGCAATGCAGAGCGCCGCCGCGACCACCTGCAGCGCCGCCTGGATCCCGAGGCCGAAGACCGCGTCCGGCCCGCCGATCCCGAGGACTTCGTGCAGGGCCTCGACCGCGACGAGCAGGCCGAGCAGCCACCAGACCGGCACCAGCGCGTCGGGACGATCAGCGCGGATAGGCCTGTTTGGTCTTGTAGAAGAAGAGCCGGTGCAGTTCGATGGCGGTGGTGCCGGTCACCGAGTTGGTGCAGGATTCTTCTTCTTCGTTCAGATGGGTGGCGCAGTTCGCGCTGCCGCTTTCCGGCGTGTCGATCACCGGGTTGAACGACAGGCGGGGTTTGTCCAGCAGCTGGTGAAAGTGGTTGCCGAGCGCCGTGCTGATCACCACTTCGGGGAAGTTGGTGAGGCCTTCGGGGTAGAGCTTCTTCGAGTCGGCGAGGATCGTGCTCAGCTCGCCGCCCCCTTCGCCGACCGCGCAGGGCGGGCCGCTCACGCGGTTGACCCCGAGCACGTTGATCGCCCAGGTGGTGAGTTTGTCGCCCAGGTCGTGGGCGGTGATCTCCTCCAGGCCCGTGCCTGGCGCCGCGCTCAGGTCCCAGTGGCAGACGACCGTTTCGGCCCGGCAGCCTTCGCTTTCGGCGTTCGGCACCGCGAGGCTGTCTTCGATGTCGAGGGTCGAGTGGTCCTGGCTGATCTTCCCCGGCGTCGTGATCGTCGGCTGCAGGCCCAGCTTCCCGACCGCCTTGCCGAGTTCGTCGGGCAGCGCGACCGGCACCGTGATGTGGCTGAAGGTCGCCACCCGGTCGATGTGCAGGGTGGCTTCTTCGTGCGTCGGCACCTTCGTTTCCCCTTCGCCGGTCGAGCAGCGCTGGAAGCCGGACTGGTGGATCTTGTAGGTGCCGTCGTAGGTGACCTTCGCCTTGATCTCGGCGGCGTAGCGGAAGCCTTGCGGGAGGATGTGGGACCGCGCCGCGCCCGCGCTCGCGGCGACGACGCCGACCGCCGCCAGCGCGACCATCACGGCCACCGCCGCCCCGAGTGCCTTCCGCCCCTTCATCGGCGCTCAGTCTCGTCGGCCGGCGGGGCCGTCGTCAAGTCCGCGGGGGCTCTGGCTGAGTCGTTCCACGGTGGGGGCGACGGTGGCGGGCCCGGCGGGCCGGGCCTGGGCGAGGGCTCGGGCCGGGCGAGGGACGAGGCCGGACCGATCGGGGTTCGTGACGTCCCGGGCGTCTCGGAGGCGACCCGGGCAGGCTGTGGCCGCCTCCGAGACGCCCGGGACGGGAGGTTTCCGGGGGAAGCTTGCGCAGGGACGGGGCCGGCGCGGGGAAGGTCCGGCGCAGGGACCGGTGCGTGGCGGGGGAGATCCGGGGAGTCCGGCATCTCCGTGACGGGACAGACGATTGCGACGTCTCCGTGACGAGGCCGACGAAAGACGCCACGAAGACCGTGAGATCTGCGCGGGTCCCGCCCGGGAGATCCATGATCCGGCGGGATCCCCGCCGGATCATGGTCGCTCCGTGACGAAGCCTCCACGATCGCAGGGAAGGCGTATGCCTTCCTGCGAGGGTTCCGACCCCTCTCTTCGCGCTGAGTGAATCTGGGCCCCCATGGGGGCCCAGAACCGTGGTCACGTGTTTGTGACCGTGGAAGAACTGTGAAATCCGTGACGTCTCCCTCACGTCATCTGCGTGGTTCCCGGCGTCTTCGTGACGGACCCCGCGACACCCTCCCTCCGCTGTTCCTTATGACCCCCACGGGGCCATAAGGAACAGCGGAGGGAGGACCGGCGTGTCCGCCGTCCCCCCGTGACCCGGCCTTCTCGGAGGCGGCCACAGCCTGCCAGGGTCGCCTCCGAAAAGGCCGGTCCCTTCCCCTCGGGCGCCCCTTCCCACCATCGAACCACTGCACCCCGTACCCACCCTCTAGCCTGAACTCGGTGCGGATCAGGGAGGCGGCGGAGGCTGACGCGGAGGCGGTGGCGGCGCTCTGGACTGAGGTCTACGCCGGTGCCGGGCCGGAAGGGCGGCAGGAGCCCTACTCGTTGCAGGAGTACTTCACCGTCGCCGGCGACGCCGAGGTGAGTGTGGCCGAGGACGAGGGCGGCGCCGTGGTTGCGGTGGTCGCGCTGTTTGCGCCGGGGTCGCCTGGGCGCTCGGTGGCGGGGGCCGGAGAGGCGGAGCTGGTGCGGCTCGGGGTTGCGGGCGCGGCGCGGCGGCGGGGGGTCGGGCGGGCGTTGGTCGAGCGCTGCGCGGTGCGGGCGCGGGCGCTCGGCGCCGAGGGGGTGGCGCTCTGGAGTCGTCCCTACCAGGTCTAGGCGCACCGGCTGTACGAATCGGTCGGCTACCGGCGGGTCCCGGAGCTCGACGGCGAGGATCGCGACGGCCGGCGCTGGGTCTTCCGCCTCGACCTTTGACCGATCTTTCACCCGGCCCGGGGCCGGCGCGCTAGGGTGCCCGCCGTGATCATCTCGACGATGAACGACCTGGGTCCCGGGTGGGAGATCGAAGAGGTCCTCGGCGAGGTCTTCGGCCTCACCGTCCGCTCGCGCAACGTCGGCTCGCAGATCGGCGCCTCGCTCAAGTCCCTCGCCGGTGGCGAGCTCAAGGGCATGACGAAAATGCTGAAGGAAGGCCGCGAGCACGCGACGGAACGGCTGGTCGAGGAGGTCGAAGCGAAGGGCGGCAACGCGATCGTCGCCTTCCGCTACGACACCTCCGAGCTCGGCACCACCTGGACCGAGGTCTGCGCCTACGGCACCGCCGTCCGCGCCCGCCAGAAATAGCGGCAAAGGCCCGCCCCGGCCGGCTCCTACAATCGGGCGATGCCCGAGCCTGCTGTCGAGCCCACCTACACGCTGTACCGGCGCGGCATGGAGCTGCTCGAGGAGGGTGACTTCGAGGACGCCGCCGAGCCGCTCGCCGAGGCCGCCCGCCGGGAACCGGAGAAGACCTCGGTGCGCGAGGCGCTCGGCCGCGCCTACTACCGGGCGGGGCGCTTCCGGCTCGCCGCGGTCGAGTTCGGCGCGGTGGTCGAGTCCCACCCGGTCGACGACTACGCGCACTTCTGCCTCGGCCGCGCGCTGAGCATGACCGGCGAGACGCGGCGGGCCCGCCACCACCTGGCGCTGGCTTCGAACCTGCGACCGGACCGGCGCGATTACCGCTACTACCGCCGCCTGCTCGACGCCTGAGCGCGGCCACGCCCGCGCGTTCGCACTTAGCGTCGCTATGTGGGGGAAAGTGCGAACGCGTCGGGGGCGGTGGTGCGAACGCCTCAGAGGCCGGCGACGAGGCGGCCGACGGTTTCGGCGGAGAAGTAGGGGCCGTAGGTGCGCCGCTTCTCGCCGCTGCCGATGTAGCTGTTGAGGCCGTCGATCTCCTGACCGCCGTCGATCAGCCAGCCGCCGCCGCTGGCGCCGGGTGTCCAGCCGCAGCGGACCGAGATCGTGGCGGGGCCGGGGAGGCTCCTGGTAATCGGGTCGATCCCGGCGAAGCCGGAGGCGCAGGTGCGCATCCGTTCGCCGGCGCCGGGGTAGCCGAAGGTTTCATAGCGCTGGGCGTGGGGGAGGTCGGTGACGATGGTGGCGCCGCCGCCGACCGCGTCGGCGAGCGCTTCCCCGGCGGCGTTCGGTTCGGTGAGGAAGGCGCCGAGGTCGTAGTCGGGGTTGCCTTCGCGGGTCCAGCCGGGGAGGGCGCGGGGGCGGCCGGAGAGGGCGAAGGTGCCGTAGGGCGTGGCGCCGAGGTTGAGGCCGGGGACGAACTCGAGGTAGCTCGACCAGGTCGGGCGAGCGCCGGCGCCCGGTCCGCTGTTCACGCAGTGGCCGGCGGTGAGGACGAGGCTGCGGCTGGGGGAGTCGATCGCGGTCGCCGAGCAGAAGCCTTCGTGGCCGCCCTGGACCACGTAGAGGCGCCCGTTCCAGGCGTAGGGAGGCGCTTCGGGGGTTTCGACGACGGTGTAGCCCGCCTCCGCGGCCGGGCGCGGGCCGAGGTGGACGGCGCCGCGTCCATCGCGCCCGACGGCCAGCTCGAGCGGCCGGGCCGCCGCCATCCGCTGGGGCGTCCAGAAGCGCTCGACCTGGCGCGGGGTGGGCGCGGCGGGCCAGGCGGCGGAGGCGGCGGCCGGGCCGAGTGCCAGGACGGCGGCGATCAGCAGGGAGGCGAGCACGGCGACGGTGAGCGGCGAGGTCGCGGGGAGGGCGGCGAGGCCGAGGCGCGCCGAGGTGGCTGCGCGTGCCCGCGCCGGTGCCGGGAGGCCGAGCATCGAGGCAGGATATTGGCCCCGATGCTCGGCCCCGTAAGGCCAGGTGGCGATCAGCCAATCAGGGGCGTGACGCAGCGGAAGTGGTGCGGTTCGGTCGGGAGCCTGGCGTGGAAGCGGTGTTCGGGGGTGTAGATGTAGACGGTGTAGACATTTTCGCTGCTTACCCAGACTTCGTTGAGCCACTCGCCTTCGACTGCTATTTGGATCCCGGGTAGTTCGTCGAACATCATCAGTTCGAGGCCATTTGGCAGTTGTCCGCCGACGCCAGCGCACGCGGCCGCCGCTTCGGTTGCGTTCACCGCGGTGCCGCTCGGTCGCAAATCCCAGCACGCCCCCGCGAACTCCCTCGTCCCTTCGACGCACCCGACCGCCCGGCCGTTGATCGTGGTCGCGTCGCTCGCGTGCTCGGCCGCGATCGCGGTCTGGGCGCGGCGGGCGGTATCGGCGTATTCCGCGCGGGCGGCGCTCGGGACCTGGCCGAGCGAGCCGGCGTCGATCTGCTCGCCCTTCACCGTGTCGGGCACCAGGTTGGCGCCGGAGATCGTGCCCGGCTGCAGCCGGTTGCCCGGCACCGAGCCGACCGCGAGGCGGTTGCCGGGCAGCGACTTGACCCGGATCGTGTGGCCGTCGATCTTCTTCGTCGCCGCCACCACCGTCCCGCCGAGCGCGACGAACAGGGCGATGCACGCGATCAGCAGGGCGGGTGAGGGGCGATGCAATCCCCAGCGCTTCATCTGTACCTCCAGCGGACGAGAGTTCCCCAGTGTTCAGGCGACGCCTGAGCGGTGCCAGCCTAATAGACTCGACCGCTACATACGGTCGGTGGTCAAGGGAAGTCCGGTGCAAGACCGGCGTGGTCCCGCCACTGTGACCGGGTCAAGGAGGTCGCGGACGTCGCTTGCCGGCGTCGGCCACTGGGGGCGCACGTCGTCCCCGGGAAGGCGCGGCCGACCCAACCCCCGGAAGCCAGGAGACCTGTCCCCGACCAGCCAAGACGACCCTCGAGGAAAGGGTGGCTCATATGCCAAGAACGATGCAACTTCGGACCGTCGCCGCGTGCGCGCTGGCCGTCTGCCTGGTCCTTGCCTTTGCGGCAAGCGCCTCGGCGAAGGGATTCCAGGCGACCCTGCGCGTGATCGGCGCCGAAAAAACGGTGCTCGCCGAAAGCGTGGTGACGACCTCCACGATCAAGGTGAAGACCAGCCCGAAGGCGACCTGCTTCGGCTCCGGGACCGGCGGCAGCGGCAAGTCGGTGACCGTGCCGGGCAACACCGCGCTCGGCCTGCTGGCCAACGGGGCGAGGACGATCAAGCAGCTCTCGCCGCTCTCTATCTCCGACCACTTCTCCTTCGGCCTGGCGGTCTGCGGGGTCGGCAAGGCGGTCGCCAAGGGCAAGGCCTCCTGGTACCTGAAGATCAACCACAAGGGCGCCGCGGTGAGCGGCAACAAGGCGAAGATCAAGCCGGGCGACGAAGTCCTCTGGGACCTGGCGCCGGGCTACCCGTACCCGGAAGAGCTGGTGCTCTTCGCGCCGCAGGAAGCGACGGCCGGGGTGCCGTTCGCGGTCCACGTCTACGCCTACAACGAAAAGGGCAAGCGCAAGCCGGTCCGCGGCGCGGCGGTGACCGGGGCGATCGGCCCGACCGACGCCCAGGGCAAGGTGATGATCACCCTGAACGAACCGACCAAGCTGGTCGCCGGGCTGGGGAACGCGATCCCCTCGGCGGCGGTGCCGGTGTGCCTCGCCGGCAAGTGCCCGGCCGGTAGCTGAGCGTGGCTCGCCGCGGTCCGGCGGTCGCGACCCTGCTCCTCTGCGGAGCGGCGCTCGCGGCCGCCGGCTGCGGCCTCGGCCCCGGCTCGGGGGTCGGCAAGGTGGACCTCGCCGTGACGCGGGAATTCGGCACGGTGAAGGTGTCCGAATCGTCTGGAGAAGCGAACGAATCCGACACGGTGATGCGCTTCCTCGAAGGCGAGGACGAAATCGAGACGCGCTACGGGGGCGGCTACGTGAAGTCGATCGACGGCTTCGGCGAAACCGAAAGCGGCGGTCATCCCTACGACTGGTTCTTCTTCGTCGACGGGGTCGAGTCGCCGGTCGGGGCGGCGGAGGTGTCGCTGAACGGCGGCGAGAAGGTGTGGTGGGACCTGCACGATTGGTCGGCGAGCGAGCAGGTGCCCGCGGTGGTCGGGTCCTGGCCGGCGCCGTTCACCACCGGCTGGGAAGGGCACGACCCGGTGGTGGCGGTCGAATGCGAGGGAGGCGGCGCGGCCTGCGGGACCGTCGAAGCGGCGCTGGCGAAGGAAGGCGTGAAGCTGTCGAAAGGGTCGCCGAAGGGGGCGATCCGGGTGCTGGTCGGCCCGTGGGCGAAGGTGCGCTCCGACCCGGCCGCGGCACTGGTCGAGGACGGGCCGGGGGAAAGTGGGGTCTACGCGGACTTCGAAGAAGAGGGCGGGGCCTGGCGGCTGGTCGGGCTCGACGAAAACGGCACGAAGGCGCGTACGTTCGGCGCCGAAGCCGGGCTGGTGGCGGCGACCCGGCGCTTCGAAGGGCCGCCGGTGTGGGTGGTGACGGGTGGCTCGGGCGGTGCCGTGCGGGCGGCGGCCGAGGCACTCGGCACGGCTGACCTGCGCGACCATTACGCGGTGGCGAGCGAAGCGGGGACGGTGACGCCGCTGCCGCTCCGCTCGGGGTCGGAATGAGATCGCCGTTTGCCTACATCCCCCGCCGCGGGCCGCTGCAGTCGGCGCGGCCGGGTGCGGCCGTCACCTACCTCGGCGCGCTGGTCGTCGTCGCCTTCCTCTACTCGAGCCCGTTCGTCCTGCTGGCGGCGGGCGCGGCCGCCTGCATCGCCGGGTGCCTGGCCGGCGCCTCGAAGGCGGTCCGGGCCTCGCTGCGGATGGGCCTGGCGCTGGCGCTCCTGATCGTCGTCGTCGAAGCGCTGGTCGTCGACCGCGGTGAGACCGTGCTGCTGCGGGCCGGCCACTGGCCGATCCTCGGCCAGGTCGACATCACCCTGGAGGCGATCGTCGCCGGGACCGTGGTCGGGCTGCGCGCCGCGGTGACGATCGTCGCCTTCGCCGTCTACTCGGCCTGCGTCGATCCCGACCGGGTGACGCGGGCGCTGCGGCCGCTGGCGGCGCGCTCGGCGCTGACCGCGACGCTGGTCTCCAGGCTGGTGCCGGTGGCGGCCGCCGACGCGGCGCGGCTGCGGGACGCGGCGCGGCTGCGCGGGCCGGGGGCGGCGCCGGTGGGCAAGGGCCCGCTGGCGCGGCGGCTCTTGGCCGGCTCCCTGGACCGGTCCGTCGACGTCGCGGCGACGCTCGAGCTGCGCGGCTACAGCCTCTCGGGACGGCGGCTGGAGCAGCGGCGCGAGCCGAGCAGGCATGACGCCCGCTTCTACCTCGCCGCGGCGGCCGTGCTGGCGGCGGCGATCGTCGGCAAGTCGCTCGGCGCCGACGACTTCCACACCTATCCGACGATCCAGCTCGGGTTGGGACCGGCGACGGCGGCAGTGAGTGCCGTGGTGGCGGCGAGCGGGCTGGCGCCGTGGAGGCGGAGCGGTCGCCGTGTCTGACCTTGCGATCCGGCGCGGCGTCGCGCCCGCCCTGGCGGTCGAGGGCCTGACGTACTCCTACGCGCGGGCCGAGCGCCCGGCGCTGGTCGACGTCTCGCTCGAGGTCGCGCCGGGCGAGTTCGTCTTGCTGGCCGGCCGCTCGGCGTCGGGCAAGTCGACGCTGCTCCGCGCCGCCTGCGGGCTGGTGCCGCACTTCCACGGCGGCGAGGTCGAGGGCCGGGTGATGGTGGCGGGGCTCGACGCGATCGGCGCCGGGCCGGGGGAGATGGCGGCGGCGGTGGGGTACCTGGCCCAGGATCCGGAGACGCAGGTGGTGTCGACGACCGTCGCGGCGGAGATCGAGCTGCCGCTGGAGATGCGCGGCGACGGCGCCGCCGACCGGGCGCGGGCGGTCGAGGAGGTGGCGCTGGCGCTGGCGATCCCACACCTGCTCGGGCGGGCCGTCGACACGCTCTCCGGGGGCGAGCTGCAGCGGGTGGCGCTGGCGGCGGCGCTGGTGACGCGGCCGCGGCTGGTGCTGTTGGACGAGCCGACCTCGCAGCTCGATCCCGTCTCCGGCGACGAGCTCATATGGTTGCTGCGGAGGCTGAACGAGGAGTGGGGGGTGGCTGTGGTGCTGGCCGAACACCGATTGGAGCGGTGTCTGGCGGCGGCCGACCGGGTGGTCGCGGTGGAGGAAGGACGGATCGGGTTCGACGGCGAGCCGCGCGAGTTCCTGGCCTGGACGCGGACCGCGGACCCGACCCTGATGACGCCCGCGGCCCGCCTCTTCTCGCTGGCGGGCATCGAGCCGCTGCCGGTGGGGGTCAGGGACGCGCGGCGGGCGCTCGAGGGGCGCGCCACCACGGTCCCCCACCCGGGGAAGGGTTCGAGCGAGGAAATCTCCCCCCGCCCCCGCTTCCCCCGCCTCGGAAAGCGCGACAAATCCCCCCGCGCGCTCGAGGCCAAGGGCCTCTGGGTCGAGCTCGACGACGGCTCCGGCCCGCGCGACGTGCTCCGCGGCATCGACCTCGCCATCGCCCCCGGCGAGCGGGTCGCGCTGATGGGTCGCAACGGGGCCGGCAAGAGCACCCTCCTGCGCACCGCCGCCGGGCTGATCGACCCGGTCGCGGGCCGGGTAGCGGCGGAGCGGATGGCGCTCCTCACCCAGAACCCGAGCGACTACCTGGTCCGCGAGCGGATCGGTGACGAGCTGCCCGGCGAGGCGGGATACGCCGCCCTCCGCGCGGTCGGCATGGAGCACGCCGTCGACGCCGACCCGCGCGACGTCTCCGGCGGCGAGCGCCAGCGCCTCGCCCTCGCGATCGCCCTCGCCGGCCGCCTCGACGGCGAGGGCGTCCCCGGCCTCGTCGCCCTCGACGAGCCGACCCGCGGCATGGATCGCGGCCGCAAGGACGGCCTCGTCGCCCTCGTCGACCGCCTCGCCGCGCAGGGCGCCGCGGTCGTCGTCGCCACCCACGACGTCGAGTTCGCCGCCGCGTTCGCCGGGCGCGTCGTCCTCCTCGGCGATGGCGTGGTGATCGCCGACGGCGCCGGCGCCGACGTCCTCTCCGGTGGCTGGTACTTCGCCACCGAGGTCGCCCGTGTCCTCGACGCCCCCGGCGTCGTCACCCCCGAGCACGGGGCCGCGCTCCTCGCCGGAGGCTCGCCATGAGCTGGCAGCTGCTCAGCTTCCTGATCGTCGGCGCCGTCCTGATCGCGGGCTTCGCCTGGTATGAGCGCTCGCGCCCGCCCGCCCAGGTCGTCGCCCTGGTCGCCGCGCTGGCGGCGCTGGCGACGGCCGGGCGGATCGCCTTCGCCGCCTTCCCCAACGTCAAACCGACCACCGACATCGTCATCTTCGCGGGGTACGCGCTCGGCGCGGCGCCGGGGTTCGCGGTCGGCGCCCTCACCGCGCTCGTCTCCAACTTCTTCTTCGCCCAGGGACCGTGGACGCCCTGGCAGATGTTCGCCTGGGGCCTCTGCGGGATCCTCGGCGCGGGCCTCGCGCTCGCCGTCGGCAAGGTGGGGCGGCGCGACGTGGGGCGGCTGACCCTGGCCGCGGTCTGCGGCCTCGCCGCGGTCGGCTACGGCGCGATCCTCAACTTCCAGACGATGGCGAGCTACGGCGGCACGCTCAGCTGGCGGAGCTTCTGGATCTACGAGGGCCGCGCCGTGCCCTTCGAAGTCGCCCACGCGACCGGCAACGTCGTCCTCGCGCTCGCCGCGGGGCCGGCGATGATCCGGATGCTGATCCGCTTCCGCGAACGCTTCGAATGGCGCCGCGCGGAAGTCGGGGAGATCGCCTCGTCGTCCGGCCGCGGTCCGCGTGCCACCCTGCCGACCGGCGGCGTCGCCGCGCTCCTCGTCGCCGCCCTCCTGCTCGGCGCCTTTGCCTCGTCCCACGCCGAGGCGGCCACCGCGGCGGGGCCCGGCGCCGCGGTCACCTGGCTGGAGGCGGCGCAGAACAAGGATGGTGGCTTCGGCGAAAGTCGCGGCGCGGCCTCCTCCCAGCAGATGACCGGCTGGGCGATGCTGGGGCTCGAGGCGGCCGGGGTCAATCCCCAGGACGTGAGCAAGAACGGAAACTCGGCGGTCGCCTACCTGCAGCGGGAGATCTCCGCCGTGCAGAGTCCCGGCGACCTCGCCCGGACGATCCTCGCGCTCGAGGGGGCGGGGATCGAACCGCGCGAATTCGGCGGCCGCAACCTGGTCGCGGCGCTGCTGGCGAAGCGACGCAAGGACGGCTCCTACGAAGACTGGCCTGGGTCGACCGCCTACGCGGTGCTGGCGCTGCGCGCGGCCGGGATCGCCAACGTCGCCGACTCGCTCGATTGGCTGCGCGAAGCGCAGAACGAAGACGGCGGCTGGGGCGACGTGGCAGGCTCGCCGAGCACGCCCGACGGGACCGGCGCCGCGCTGCAGGCGCTCTCGCCGTCCTCGAAGGCCTCCAACCGCGGGGTCGACTACCTGCGCCAGGTGCAGCAGCCCGGCGGTGGCTTCCGGCTCGGCGGCAACGGCGCGCTCAACACCCAGTCGACCGCCTGGGCGGTCGAGGGCCTGCTCGCCGCGGGCTCCAACCCGGCCCAGTTCAAGAAGGGCGGCAAGTCGGCCTATGAGTACCTCGAAGCCAACCAGGCCGGCGACGGCCACTACCGCTACTCCTCGAAGAGCGACCAGACGCCGGTCTGGGTGACCGCCGACGTGCTCGTCGCCGCGTCGAAGCGGTACCTGCCGCTGAAGGCGGTGCCGCGGGCGCCGAAGCCGCAGCCGAAGCCGACTCCCACGCCGACGCAGACGCCGGAACCGGCTCCCCTGCCGCTGCCCGAAGCGACGGGTGGGGCGACGCCGTTGCCCGCCCCGACCCCGGAATTCCCCGCCGAATCGACCCCGCCGGGCAAGTCGAAGCAGGGGTCGAAGGGCGGCCAGGGCAAGGGGGCGAAGGGGACGCCGGGCGGGGTCGGGGCGGGAGAAGGCATCGCGCCGGCGGCGCCGGTCGAAGGTGGGGCGATCCCCGAAAGCGCCTCGCCGATCGAACCGGAAGGCGCTGAAGCCGGCGAAGGCTTCGAAGCGGGCGGGCCCGCCGACGAATCCGACTCCGATTCCGGTGGCTCGGTGCTCGGCTCGATCATCGCCGGCCTGCTCGCCGGCGGCATCCTCTTCGCGATCGGCTACGGCCCGTATAAACGGTGGCGGGCGACGCGGGGCGACAAGCCCGACGGCGCGCCATCGGGACCGCCGCCCGCCGCCGGCCCATCGCCGGCCGAGCCGATGCAGACGCCGCCGCCGATCAACGCGGCGCCGCCGAGCGGCCCTCCCGTCGGCGCCCGCCCCGCCACCCGCGGCCGGCGCGGTCGGCGCCGCCTCTTCTGAGCGCCGCGCCCGCCCGATACCCTCGGTCCATGGATCTCGGCAGGGGAAACCGAGCGCACCACAAGCCGGCGGGGACCCCCCGATGCTGACCCGCGCCGCGGCGATCGAGGCGATCGCGGGCAGCCACTTCGAGGTGGTCGTGATCGGCGGCGGCATCACCGGTGCCGGGGTCGCCCTCGACGCCGCCTCGCGCGGCTACTCGGTCGCCCTGCTGGAGCGCGACGACTTCGCCGTCGGCACCTCGAGCCGCTCCTCGAAGATGGTCCACGGCGGCCTCCGCTACCTGCAGAACTTCGACCTCGGTTTGGTCCGTGAGGCGCTGCTGGAGCGCCAGCTCCTGGTTCAGCTGGCGCCGCACCTCGTCTACCCGACCCCGTTCCTGGTCGCCGCGCTGGGCGAGGAGAAGCGCGACCGCAAAGTCGGCATCGGCCTCAACATGTACGACGTGATGGCGACCACGCGGGTCGGTCGCAGCCGCCGCGAGATGCGCTCCTCCCACGCCGTCGACGAGGAGACCTACTGGTCCCCGGACCGCCACCGGACGATCGGCCACGACGAGGTGCTGGAGCTGGTCCCGGCGCTCGCCTCGCGCGACCCGCACGACGCCTACCTCTTCTACGACTGCCAGACCGACGACGTGCGGCTCGTCCTCACCGTGCTCGGGGAGGCGGAGCGCTACGGCGCGGTCACCCTGAACGGGGCCGACGTGGTCGAGGTCACAGGCGGTCCGGGGCGCCGCGCCGGAGTCGCCTTCGTCGAGGCCGACTCGGGCGAGCGGATCGAAGTCGCCGCCGACCACGTCGTCAACGCGACCGGGGTCTGGGCCGACACGATCCGCCCCGAGGTGGTCGAGGAGGAGGACGTGCCGCGGATCGCGCCGAGCCGTGGTACCCACCTGGTGCTCGACGCGCGCGACCTGCCGATGGGGAGCGCCGCCTGCATCGTCCCGGCGGGGGAAGGGCGGATGATCTTCGCCCTGCCCTGGTACGGGCGGACGCTGATCGGCACCACCGACAACGACTTCGAGGGTGACACCCGCCACCCGCGCCCGGCTGAGGAGGAAGTCGAGTACCTGCTCGACGCCGCGAACGCCTTCTTCGGCACCGCGCTGGAGGCGGGCGATCTGGTCGGCGCCTACGCCGGGGTGCGGCCGCTGATCTCGAGCGGCGACCCGCGCAAGTCGGTCGACATCTCGCGCAAGGAGGAGCTCTACGAGACCTCGTCGGGAATGCTGACGATCACCGGCGGCAAGCTGACGACCTATCGGCGGATGGCGAAGCTGACCGTGGATCGGCTGGTCGAGCGGGAGGGTCGCGAGGCGCCCTGCCGGACCGCCGAGATCCCGCTCGGGATGGAGGCTCGCCCGGCCGACCTGGAGGCGCCCGAGGCGGTGGGGGAGGAGGCGCTCTCCCAGCTCGCCTTCCGCTACGGGCACGCGACGCGGCGGGTGCTCGACCTGGCGCGGGAGGACCCGGGGCTGGCGGCGCCGATCGTCCCCGGCCGTCCCGACCTGCTCGCCGAGGTGGTGCTGGCGGCGCGCCACGAGCAGGCGCGCTCGCTCGCCGACGTGCTGTTGCGGCGGACCCGGCTGGGGATCCTCGCCGCGCCGCAGCTGCGCGAGCCGGGCGCGCGGCGGCCGATCGCCGCGGCGCTGGGGGCGGAGCTCGGCTGGTCGGAGGCGCGGGTGGAGGCGGAGACCCGGGCCTGGGAGGACGTCGCCGCCATGGAAGGGGTCGACCCGGCGCGGGGGACCGCCGCCTCGGCCGAGCGTGTTGACTAAGGTGGCCGTCCGATGACCAAGACCGAGCTCGAATCCAAGCACCTTGCAGACCTCCATCAGCTCGCCGCCGATGCGGGCGTCGAGCGCTACCGGCTGCTCACCCGCGCCGAGCTGATCGAGCGCCTGGGTGACGGCGACGGCGACGATTCCGCCTCCGGTGGTGGCAGCGCGGGCTCGGGAGGGCGCAGCGAGCGGCCGAAACGGCGCCGCCGGCGCTCGACCAGCGGCCGCGAACGCGAGGAGCGCATCGACGTCGAGGAAGAAGAGGAGGAGCCGCAGGGCGGGCGCTCGCGTAGCGCCGCCTCCTCGGGCGAGGACCGGGAGGAGCGCGAGGACTCCGGCCGAGCCTCCGAGCGGAACTCCGGCAAGGATTCAGGCGAGGAGCCGGAGGGCTCGCGCCCGCGTCGCCGTCGCCGTCGGCGCCGTTTCGGCCGCCGCCGCGAGGGGGTCACGATCCAGGATCTGCTGCTGCCCGCCGAGTCGGGCCGCCAGGCGGTGCTGCTCGCCGAGGGCCGTGAGGCCGTCACGGAGCTGCTGCGCAGTGTCGCCGCCGACCTCGCCGCAGCCTCCGACGGCCCCGACCCGGTCGCCTTGCTGATCGACCCGAGCCCGGAGGAGCTGGCCGACTGGAAGCGCGAGGTGCCCCAGGCAGAGCTCGTCTCCGCCGGCCAGGCCCGCCACACGAGCGACGCCCTGGCGAGCGCCCAGCGCCGCGCCGCCGAGGGCGAAGACGTGATCCTCCTGGTCGACTCCCTGACCCGCTTCGCCGACTCCTTCGGCGACTCCGACGCCGCCAAGGAGCTCTTCGACGCCGGCCGGGCAGGCGCGGCGAGCGGTAAGGGGAGCCTGACCGTAGTTGTGGCTCTAGAGCGGTCCTGACCGGCGCATTTCGGCGTCCTCGGTCCTTGAACTGCTTGGTCAGTAGCGCCCTGGAAGGTCGATCCCACGACCTCACGGGCTGGCGCGGCCGGGCAAGGGTTCAGGCCTGACCGAGTGGGGACGGGACCCTTTGAGGGGGTCCCGTGACAGGGACGGCACGTTTGCGGGGGATCCTTCACAGAGACGACACCTTTGCGGAGGGCCCCCACGGTGCGTTCGCAGTTCCCCACACTGGTTGTGGG
>JAFDWF010000152.1 GCA_018268575.1 Actinomycetota bacterium | reverse complement strand
GGGGATCCCGCCGGATCATGCATCTCCCGGACGGGACCCGCGCGGATCGCACGGTCTTCGTGGCGTCTTTCCTCGGCCTCGTCACGGAGACGTCGCATTCCCCGGTCCCGTCACGGAGATGTCGCTTTTCGTCGGGGCCCGTCACGAAGACGCCGAGATCTCCCCCGCCACGCACCGGTCCTGCGCCGGGCCTCCCCCCGCGCCGGCCGGTCCCTGCGCAAGCTTCCCCCGCAAGAGCTCCCGTCCCGGGCGTCTCGGAGGCGGCCACAGCCTGCCCGGGCCGCCTCCGAGACGCCCGGGACGCCTGGGCTCCGATCGGTCCGGCCCGAACCCCACCCGGGCGCCAGCCGGCGGGCGCCAGCTCAACCCCGCCCACGCCCACCGCGGAGCGCTCGTCTAGACAGTGAGGCCGCCGTCGACGGGGAGGGTGGCGCCGGTGACGCCGCTGCCGTTGGGGCCGAGGAGCCAGGCGATCATCGCGGCTACCTCGCTCGGCTCCAGCAGGCGCTCCAAGGGCTGGCGAGGGGCGAAGTCGTGGGGCGAGGGCAACTCGAAGAGGCGGGCCGACTCGGCGAGGAGTGGCGTGTCGGTCGAGCCGGGGGCGACGGCGTTGGCGGTGACGCCGCTGCCGTGGAGGTCGGCGGCGAGCGAGCGGACGAAGCCCTCCACCCCGGCCTTGGTGGCGCTGTAGACGGCGAGGCCGGACAGCGCCCGGGTGGCGCCGGAGGAGGTGACGGCGACGAAGCGGCCGGAGCGCGGGCGCGGCCGGCCGAGCAGCGAGGGGACGACGAGGCGGGCGGCGGTGACGACCGCCTCGAGGTTGACCTCGAGCAGGGCGCGCTGCTGGTCGGCGGGCAGTTCCCAGGCCGGGACGCCGCCCGCGATCACGCCCGCGTTGGCGACGAAGGCTTCCAGGTCCCCCCACGCTTCGGCCCCCTCGATCACCGATGCGAGCGCCCCGGCGTCGGTCGCGTCGGCGACCACGGCCCGGGCCACGTCGCCACCCGCGTCGCGCTCCTCGGCGGGGTCCGCCACGGCGCCGCCCGGGTCGACGTGGCCCGCGCGCTCCGCGGCGGCGGCCACGACCGCGTCGAGCTCACGCTCGCTCGCCATCGCATAAGGCAACCGCCGGTCCGGCGCGCAGCGGTCGACCGCGACCACGCTCCAGCCGTCGGCGACCAGCGCCGCGACCGTCGCCGCCCCGATCCCCCGGCCCGCGCCGGTGACGATCGCGACCCGGCGGGTCAAGAGCCAATCCCGATCCCGGGGTTGATGGGCCGAAAACCAGTCATATAGTCCGGTTTTCGGCCCATCAACGCGGAGGGTGGGCGGGCGTCGGCAGGTCGGGCTCGGTGACGCTGAAGCGGGGTGCCGGGGCGGGCTGGGGCATGTCGCCGACCTTGACGAAGACGCCGCGGTCGCGGTTGTGGCCGTCCTCGCGGGCCTCCTTCATCGAGAGCACCGGGGCGACGCAGGCGTCGGAGTCGGCGAAGAGCTCGTGCCACTCGTCGCGCTCGCGCTCGGCGAACTTCGCCGTGAGGCGCGCCCGGATCGCGGGCCAGGTCGCCGGATCGAGGTGGTTGGCGATCTCCTCCTCGCCCGCCATTCCCAGCTTCTCCAGCAGCGCCGCGTAGAACTGCGGCTCCAGCGCCCCGACCGCGACCCAGCCGCCGTCGGCACACCGGTAGCAGTCGTAGAAGGGGGCGCCGCCGTCCAGCAGGTTGACCCCGCGCTCGTCCTTCCAGGCGCCCATCTCGAGGAAGCCGTGCAGCATCCCGGTGACCGAGGCGGCACCGTCGACTATTGCCGTGTCGACCACCTGGCCGACCCCGCCCACCCGCGCGTGGAGCAGCGCGCTGACCACGCCGAAGGCGAGGTAGACGCCGCCAGAGCCGAAGTCGCCGAGCAGGTTCACCGGGGGCACCGGCTTGCCGCCCTCCTCGCCGATCATGTGGAGGGCCCCCGAGATCGCCAGGTAGGTGATGTCGTGGCCGGCCGTGTGGGCGTAGCGGCCCGACTGTCCCCAGCCGGTCATCCGACCGTAGACCAGCGCCGGGTTGTGCTCCAGACACTCCTCCGGTCCCAGCCCGAGCCGCTCCATCACCCCGGGGCGGAAGCCCTCGATCAGGACCTCCGAATCGGCCACCAGGCCGAGCACCTCCGCGCGGCCCGCGGCGCTCTTCAGGTCGACCTCACGGTGGATCCGGCCGCGGTCGAGCACCGGCGAAGCACCCCAGGCGAGGGCGCCACCCGCGGGCCGTTCGATCCGCGTCACCGCGGCGCCGAGGTCGGCGAGCAGCATCCCGGCGAAGGAGATCGGGCCGATCCCGGCCATCTCCACCACCTTCACCCCCTGCAACGGTCCCATCGCGGGCAGCCTAGGAGAAAGCGCGAGGCTTTTGTGCGCCTGGCGCGGCGGAGCTCAGATCGGGAGATCGTCGGGTGCCGGGACCTCGCGCGGCGTCCGCCCCGGTCCCTCCTCGTCCCAGTCGGTCCAGGCGAGGCCGTCGCGGCCGTCGTGCTCGCCCGACCCGCCCAGGGCCAGCAGCACCAGCCGCTCCCGGTGCGGGTTGGTGAGCTGCCGGCGCACCTCCGGCCCGACCCGCACCAGCTCGTCGGGGCCGACCTCGTGCGGCTCGCCCTCGATCAGCAGGGTCAGGTTGCCCTCGAGGACGAGGTAGACCTCCTCCTGGCGCTGGTGGCGGTGCACGCGTAGCCGCTGGCCCGGCCGCAGCGACATCAGGTTGATGCCGAAGCCCTCCACGCCGAGCTCTCGGCGCAGGCTCTGGAACGTCTCCTCGCCGCGGTTCAGCTCGGCGAAGGCGACTCCCTCGGGTGCGGCGTCGGCGGCCATCGGCCCTAGTCTCTCAGGCGGCCATCGCCCGTGCGATGACGACCCGCTGGATCTCCTGCGTGCCCTCGTAGATCTGGGTGATCTTGGCGTCGCGCATCATCCGCTCGACCGGGTACTCGTTGACGTAGCCGTAGCCGCCCAGCACCTGGACCGCCTCGACCGTCACCCTCATCGCGTTGTCGCCGGCGATCAGCTTCGCCATCGAGGTCCACTTGCCGAGGTCGGCGGGGCGGGGCTTCTTGTCGGCCATCGCACAGGCCTTGTAGAGGAGCTCGCGGGCGGCGGCGGTGCCGGCCTCCATGTCGGCGAGCTTGAACTGGATCCCCTGCAGGG
>JAFDWF010000151.1 GCA_018268575.1 Actinomycetota bacterium | reverse complement strand
GATCGGCCCCGCCAGGGGAGGACTGCTCCTACGAAATGCTGAGATCCGGTCGGGCCGCGGCCCGCTCGACACGCCGCTTACCTCAGGCGCGCTGGAGACCAGGAGGACGGAGGACCGGGCTCCGGCTGAGGGCCCGATCCTCCCCTGTCCCACCCGGGGCCGGTCCCGTGGCAACGGCGGCCGGACCCTTGCCCCAAGGCTAGACGCCGTCACGCAGACCGCCTCCTCCGAAAGTAGGAAGTGCTCGACGGGCACAGACCCGAAGGCGATCGAGGCGAAACGGCGCGGTGGGGTCGACCAAGCTTGCCAACGGATCGGTCGGCTCGACGCAGCTTGCCGCCGCCCCCGGCCAGGGGTTCGTCACATCTCGACTAGGATCTAGTGCAGGAGGAGCCGATGCCGACCTATTTGATGCTCACCAACCTGACCGCCGAGGGCCTGCGGACCCTGAAGAACAACCCCGGCCGGGTGACCGAGGTCAACCAAGAGGTCGAGCAGATGGGCGGCAAGGTGCTGGCCCAGTACGCGACGCTCGGCGAGTACGACTTCGTCACCGTGATCGAGGCGCCCGACGAGGGGACGATGGCGAAGATCTCGGTCGAGCTCGGCTCGCGCGGCACGATGACCAGCCGGACGCTGACCGCGATGCCCGCCGCGGACCTCTCCGATTGAAGGCCCTCGTAATCGGCGGCGGCGGCCGCGAGCACGCGATCGTCAGGGCCCTGCGCCGCTCGGCGGCGACCGACGAGGTCCTCTGCGCGCCCGGTAACGCCGGCATCGCCGCCGACGCCGAGGTCTTCCCGGCGATCGCCGCCGACGACGTCGGCGCGATCGTCGCGCTGGCGGGCGAGCGGGGCGTCGACCTGGCGGTGATCGGGCCCGAGGCGGCGCTGGTGGTCGGCGTCGTCGACGCGCTGGAGGCGGCCGGGGTGCCCGCCTTCGGGCCAAGCAAGGCGGCCGCCCAGCTGGAGGGCTCGAAGGCGTTCGCGAAGGAGCTGATGGAGGAGGCGATGGTGCCGACCGCGTCCCACGTCCTGCTCGGCAGCCACGAGGAGGGGCTCGCGGCGGTGGCGAGCGTCGCCTACCCGACCGTGCTGAAGGCCGACGGGCTCGCCGCGGGCAAGGGCGTGATCCTCTGCGCCGACGAGGCCGAGGCGCGGGCCGCCCTGGACGTCTTCTTCACCGAGCGCCGCTTCGGCGCGACGACGGTGGTGCTGGAGGAGTTCCTCTACGGCGAGGAGCTCTCGCTGCTGGCGCTCTGCGACGGCGAGAACGTCGTGCCGCTCGCCCCCGCCCAGGACTACAAGCGGATCTTCGACGACGACCAGGGGCCGAACACCGGCGGCATGGGCAGCTACTCGCCGGTGCCGGGGTTCGGCGCGACGGCGGTCGAGGAGATCGTCGAGCGCGTGCACCGGCCGGTGGTCGCGGCGATGGCCGAGCGCGGCACGCCCTTCCACGGGGTGCTCTACGCCGGGCTGATGATCGGCGCCGACGGCCCCAAGGTGCTTGAGTTCAACGTCCGCTTCGGCGATCCCGAGACGCAGGCGGTGCTGCCGCGGCTGCGCTCCGACGCGGTCGAACTGTTCCGCGCCGCGCGCGAGCCGGGCGGCCTCGCCGGGATCGGCGCCGAGTTCGAGGACGACTGGGCGGTGACCGTGGTGCTCGCCTCGGCCGGCTATCCGGAGAGCTCCTCGAAGGGCGACGTGATCTCGGGCCTCGCGGAGGCGGCGCGGATCGCCGAGGTGACCCACGCGGGCACCGCGACGCAGGGCGGCGAGATCGTCACCGCCGGGGGGCGGGTGCTGAACGTCACCGGGCTCGGGCCCGACCCGGCCGCGGCGCGCGATCGTGCGTACGATGCGGCGAGGCGGATCTCCTTCGAGGGAATGCAGATCCGCGGCGACATCGCCGCCCGCGCCGTCGCCCGCGTCTCCAGTCCTTGATCCCCGGATCGCCAACACACGTCGCCATCAACACACGTCGCGAGAGGAAGACATGACCGAGATCACCCCGGACACGCAGGCCGAGGCCCAGATCGAGCAGATCGAAGGGGACTTCGGGGCGTCGGGCCCACTGGTCGGGATCATCATGGGGTCGAAGAACGACATGGAGAAGATGCTCCCGGCGGAGAAGTACCTGGGCGAACAGGGGATCCAGTCCGAAGTTCACGTGATGAGCGCCCACCGCGACCCGGAGAAGGTGCGCGAGTTCTGCACGACCGCGCGGGCGCGGGGGCTGAAGGTGATCATCGCCGGGGCCGGGATGAGCGCCGCCCTCCCCGGGGTCGCCGCCGCCCAGACCGACCTGCCGGTGATCGGCGTGCCGATCCTCGGCAAGAGCCTCGGCGGGCTCGACGCGCTGCTCGCGGTGGCGCAGATGCCGCCCGGGGTGCCGGTCGCCTGCGTGGCGATCGACGGGGCGAAAAACGCCGGCGTGCTGGCGGCGCGGATCATCAACGCCTAGGCGGGATGAGCGCGCCGCCGTGATCGCCCGCTACACCCGCCCGGAGATCGGGGCCGTCTGGACCCAGCAGGCGAAGCTCGAGGCCTGGCTCGAGGTCGAGCTGGCGGCGACCGAGGCCTGGGCGGCGGAGGGCGTCGTCCCGGCCGAGGTGGCGGCGGGCGCGCGCGAGCGCGCCGCCTTCACGGTCGAGGCGGTCGACGAGCGGGAGAAGATCACCGACCACGACGTCGCCGCCTTCGTCGACGTGGTCGCCGCCTCGGTCGGCGCCGAGGGCGCCCGCTGGATCCACTACGGGCTGACCTCCTCCGACGTGCTCGACACGGCGCTGGCGCTGCAGCTGCGGCGGGCGGGCGAGATCCTCGTCGCCGGGGCGCGCGCCTATCGCGAGGCGTTGGTGGAGCGGGCGCTGGCGGAGCGCGACACGCTCTGCGTCGGGCGCACCCACGGGGTGCACGCCGAGCCGACCACCTTCGGGCTGCGGTTGGCGGGCTTCGCCTTCGAGGCCGACCGCAACGTGGGGCGGCTGGAAGCGGCGTTCGAGCAGCTCGCCTGCGGCAAGCTCTCGGGCGCGGTCGGGACCTATGCCTCGGTGCCGCCGGCGGTTGAGGCGCGGGTGATGGAGAAACTCGACCTGCGCCGCGAGGACGTCGCCACCCAAGTGATCCCGCGCGACCGCCACGCCGAGCTGACCGCGACGATCGCCCTCGCCGGGGCGGGGCTCGAGCGCTTCGCCACTGAGGTCCGCAACCTGCAGAAAACCGAGGTGCGCGAGGTCGAGGAGCCGTTCCGGGCGGGCCAGAAGGGCTCCTCGGCGATGCCGCACAAGCGCAACCCGATCCGCACCGAGCGGGTGACCGGGCTGGCGCGGGTGCTGCGCGGCTACGCCCAGACCGGCTTCGAGGACGTCGCCCTCTGGCACGAGCGCGACATCTCCCACTCCGGCGCCGAGCGGGTGATCCTGCCCGACGCGACGATCCTGCTCGACTACATGCAGGACCTGGCGACCAAGGTCGCGTCCGGGATGACCCTGCACCGCGAGCGGATGCTCGCCAACCTCAACCTCACCCACGGCGCCCTCTTCAGCCAGCGCGCCCTCACCGCCTTGGTCGAGTCGGGGATGACCCGCGACGATGCCTACCGGGTGGTCCAGGAGAACGCCCAGGAGGCCTGGGACACGGGGACCGAGTTCCGCGACCTGCTCGGCGCGGCGGCGCCGCAGCTGGACCTGGGCGCGGTCTTCGACTACGGCGCCTACCTGACCCACGTGCCGGAGATCTTCGAGCGGCTCGAAGCGCTCCGCGACTGAGTTCGCACTTCTCTGCGCCATCCGCGGATTTCTGCGAACGCACGCCGAGCGGGTTAGGGTACGGGCGTGATCCTCTACACCTGCGGCGGCAAGACCAACGGACCCGGGTTCGCCCATCCGTGCGCGAAGGCGGGCAAGGCGCTGGATGCGGCCGGCTACGAGTACGAGCTGAAGACCGTCGGCGGCTACAGGATGGCCGTCTGGACCTGGGGCAGCCGCAAGGAGGACCGCGCCGAGGTGCGGAAGCTGAGCGGCACCGACGAGGTGCCGATCCTCGTCCTCGACGACGGCGAGGTCGTCTCCGGCTCCGGCGCGATCGCCAAGTGGGCGAAGGAGCACCCTGCCGCGCGCAGCTAGTGTCCCGAGTCATAAGTTGGGTGCCACATCCGACGAGTGGATCGGCGCCCGTGGCAAGGACGCAGGATGCAGGCTTTGCCGGTGGCAAAGCCAAATCCGAGGACGCCGCCAGGGGTGG
>JAFDWF010000150.1 GCA_018268575.1 Actinomycetota bacterium | reverse complement strand
GGGACCTGTTCACTTGCCGGCCCCGGCAAGCCCGGGATAGGGGTCACGCGCACCGAGCGAAGCGAGGGGAAGGGAGCGCAGCGACCTTGCGCGGGGCACCGCCCGGGCTACAATCGGTCAGCAAGGGAGCACCCCCTCACCTGGCCCTTTCCCGCGTCGGCCCGATCCGCTCCAGGCCCCCGCGCGAGCAATCGGGTAGGGGCGGGGCTTACCCCCGCCCCTCCCACACCACCGGACGTGCGGGTCCGCATCCGGCGGTTCGCTTGGCATCCCGGAGACGGCGGTAGGGGTCGGTGAATCCGAGCAGTCCGTGCTCGCGCCAGTAGGCGTTGGTGAGGGTGCAGGTAAGGACCCACGACCTCGCGATCCGCCAATACCCGAGGCGGCTGTTGGCCCATTCCCAGGCCTTGCCGTCGGGGACCCCGGCCGCGGCGAGGTTGCGGTGTCTGGTGCGGATTCTCTTCCACTCCTTCCACCGAATCTGTCGCAACCGGCGGCGCAACCACTCATCGAGCTCCTCGAAGACCGAGGGTGTGTCGGCCAACGCGAAGTAGGCCGTCCAGCCCCGGCTGAAGCGGTTGATCGAGTCGATCCGCCGCTCCATCGAGATGCCCCGCCTGCGGGAGGTGAGCCGACGCAGACGATCCTCGGCCCGCCTGCGGGCCTTCGGGTCGATCCTGACCACGATCTCGCCTCCTCGCTTGAGGAAACCGAACCCCAGCAGGGTCCGCCTCGTCGCGCGGTCAACGGCGGACTTGCCCCGGTTGACCCGCAGCTTCAGGCATCGCTCGATGAACTCGCAGGTGCTCGCCATCACGCGCTCCGCCGCCCGTCTGGAGGCGACGTAGATCGTGATGTCGTCCGCGTAGCGGACGAAGCGGTGCCCCCGCCTCTCCAGCATCCGGTCGAGGTCGTCGAGGTGGACGTTGGAGAGCAGCGGCGAGAGCGGCGACCCCTGCGGGGTCCCCTCCTCGGTGGGCTGCCTCACGCCGTCCGCCATCACTCCCGCTTCCAGGCAGCGCCGGATCAACTTCAGCACTCGCTTGTCGGCGACCCGCCTCGCGACCCTCGCCATCAGCGCGTCGTGCTGGACCCGGTCGAAGAATCGATCGAGGTCCAGATCGACGGCCCACTCGTGCCCCTCGGCGATGTCGCGACGGGCGCGGCGGATCGCGTCGTGGGCGGAGCGCCCGGGGCGGAAGCCGAAGCTCCGCTCCGAGAAGGTCGGGTCGAAGACGGGCACCAGCACCTGCGAGAGGGCCTGCTGGATCAACCGATCCAGGGCCGTCGGCACCCCCAGCTCCCGCTCCCCTCCGGAGGGCTTCGGGATCGTGGCCCTCCTGGTCGGCAGCGGTCGGTAGGTGCCCGCGTCGAGCGCCGCCCGGATACCGGGCCAGTGGTCATGGAGCCAAGGGCGAAGATCCTTGGTCTCCATGCCGTCGACGCCGGGGGCACCGGCGTTGCGCTCGACGCGTCTGAGCGCCGCCGCCAGGTTCTCGCGGGAGAGGAATTCCTCCCAGAGTCCCACGGTGGCGGCGGGGTGAGGCTCCGCCTCGCCCGGCGCCGGGAAGCCGCCTCGCTCTTCGCGGGGAGCTTCGGGCTTCACCCTATGCGTCCATTGCGCGAAGGCCCGGCGAGTGCCGGGTTGGCTGCTGTGGCTTCCGCGAGCACGGGCGCGCCTTGCCTCGGCTTCGCGTTCGGCCCTTCGCGGCGCACGATCCCGCCGCTACTACGGCCTCTGCTGACTCCTGCCGGGTGACCGGCCGCCTCGCGGCGGCCGGGGTCGGGCGACTTGCGTCGAGGCCGACTTCCCGGCAGGCCTCCCCGGATAAGGACAGCAGCCTTCCTCGCGCACCCGCCGCATCTACGTTGCGGTCCCTTGATGACCCGGACTTCGACGTGTTTGGCCGTCTCGTCCGGACCGCCCCGCCTTCTATGCGGTTCGTGTTCCTCGGGTCGCGATTTCGCCTCCACCTTCCTTCCCACCTCGCCTCGCGACGACGCAGTTGGCTTCGGCTTGTGGTTTCGGTCATCTGATCCACGGGGGACTTTCACCCCCGAGCTGCTGCCCATGCCGGGCGTACCAGAAAAAAGGCCCGACGCTCGCGCGCCGGGCCTCCTCGGGAGCTTCGACTAGAACGGCGGCCGGTCGTCCTCGCCGCCGACCCCGACGCCGACCGGCTGCTGGCTCTCCGCCGATGGCTCCGCGACCGGCTCGGCCGCAGCGGCCGGCTCCGTCGCCGGCTCGGGCGCCGTCTCGACCATCGTGGTCTGCGCGTCACCCTGCGCCTGCGCTTCGATCGAGGCCTTGCTCGGCAGGTAGCGGATCCGCTCGGCGATGATCTGGACGCTCTGGCGCGTCTCGCCGTCTTTGTCGTACTCGCTCCAGTCGAGCCGACCCTTGACCAGGATCCGCCGCCCCTGCGCCAGGTACTTCTTCGCGTTCTCGGCCGATTTCCCGAACGTCACGACGGTGAAGAAATTCGGCTTGTCGACCCACTGGTCGCCTTCTTTGCGCCGGCCGTTGACGCCGATCCTGATGTTCGCGACCAGGGTGCTGCCGGGCGACTGCCTCGTTTCGACTTCGCGGGTCAGGTTTCCGGTGAGCACCACGGTGTTTTCGTCCTCGTAAAACATCTTCGCCTCCTTCGAGAGGGGTTCGTTTGACGAACCCGGGCAGGGCGCGCGACCGGGACTGCGGAGCCGAGCCGCAGGCGAGGGGACCCCGAAGGGGGCGAAGCAGGAACGGCGTGTGCCAGCCTGGGGTGAGGAAATCGGATCCCTCTCGGCAGGACCGAGATCGAGGGCTGCTGACGACCCGGACCCTGGTCCCCGGCTAGCCGTCCCCAAACGGCGCGCCGACGAGCCCGAACACGACCGCCGCGGTGACGACGATCACGACCACGGCCCAGGGCCCACCGACGTAGATCAGCGCCGCGGTGACCATGCCGACGAACTCGAGCGCGATCCAGCCGCGCATGAGCCGGCGATCCGACGTCGAACTCGACACCAGGGATCGACGCGCCCGACCCTTCCGGGATGTCTCGGTAGCTCTCATCGGGCGCGACTATCGGACGCGGCGACGATGTCCGCGCGGTCGGCGATGCTCGCCCGATGGCCGACCTGGGCTTCTACGAAGTGATCGCGCAGATCATCCCCGTGCTCTTCCTGACGATGGCGATCGGCGAGGCGCGGGTCCAGATCCGCGACACGATCGCGCC